>DASYQW010000402.1 GCA_036005065.1 Candidatus Methylomirabilota bacterium
CGTCCGGGTCGACGGCAAGGCCTACCTCGTCCCCGAGTTCTGGGAGCGGCAGCCCCGGCGGATCACCGTCACCGCGACCGAGGTCGTCCTGACCCTCTTCGAGGGCGCCGAGCCCCTGCGGGCCGGGGAAGACGTGTGGGACCGCTTCGCCATCCTCGACGCCACGCTCGCCGACGCCACCGCCCTCGCCGAGACCGACGCCCTGCCCATCCTGCCCGCCGCCGAGCGCCAGGCGCTGATGGCCCGGTTCGCGATGACCGCTCAAGGCCTGTCAGGCCCGGATCCCGAGGCCGAGGCGGCGCTCCGGCAGTACGACCGCTGGCAGGGCACCTCCTGGGACAAGGCCTATGCGACCGACAACCCATATACCTGGTGGGCTGGAGAAGAGCTCTCCACCAAGACCACGCTCTTCTCGCTCTTCCGGCGCGGCCTCTATTACCCCATCAAGGCGCCCCAGACCTACGCCTGGCGCGACTACGGAGACATCCAGTGGGCGGATGGGATGAGCGCCGGTCACTACGACTGGGTGCGGGCCGCGCTCAAGCACTACCTCAAGACCGGCAACCTCGAGGCGCTGCGCTGGGGGATGGCGGCCGTGCGGAGCGCGGTGTCGGTCGACCACACCTGGGCGAGCCCGAAGACGCCGGCCCTGAACGACTGGACGAACCTGGCCGGCCTCGCCCGGTACGAGAAGGGGGACCATGGCGGCGTCGATTTCGTCGCCCGCCCCACCCACTCCTGGCTCGAAGGCCTCTTCCTGGCCGCCACCCTCACCGGCGATCCCTGGGTGCGCGAGGCCGCCATCGACATGGCCGAGGGGGACTGGCGCTTCTGGGGCGGGTCCACGCCGGTGTTTGCCAACGGCGCTCCGGGAAGCTGGGCCGAGCTCGGCGGCGAGGTCCGCATCATGGGCTGGCCGCTCCTCGCCATGGTCGTCGCCTTCCGCGAGACCGGCAATCTCAAGTACTGGACCAAGGCCCAAGAGCTCATGAAGGCGCTCTACGACGAAGAAGGCGTCTGGGGCCGGCAGGGATACATCGCCGACCGCAGTGACTGGAGTAGCCCGAACAATGCCTACGCGTTCCTCCTCGGGTACTCCACGCGGGGGATGCTGGCGTTTGCCGACACGGCCATCGCCCGGGGTGAGTGGCCGTCCGCATACGAGGCCTTCCTACAGCGGGTGGGCCGGTGGCTGACCACGCCGGTGCCCAACGGGCCCTACTACCCGCCGACGCCCGGTAGCCCCGGCGCGTTCGCCTTTTACTGGTGCCCACCCAGCCTCGCGTGCGCCATTCCCACCTCGGATCCAGAGGTCGCCCACAACCCCATCATGGTCGATCTCCTGGCCTGGTTGGCCACGCGTGACCCCGCGACCTGGAGGCCCATCGCCCGCCAGGTCTTCAAGGATTATGTCTATTACTCGGCCTATCCCGACCCGGCCATCGTCGGCTTCCTCACCAATCAGTACCCCACGACCGAGACCAAGATCCTGGGGTGGATGCAGCTCTTCGGCGACCGGGCCGCCGCGTGGCTCCACCAGTGAGTTCGGAGGGGGCTGCGCCCCCCTCCGATTCCTCCTCCCGGAGGTTGCTGGGGCAACGCCCGCGCTCGGACCGGTCGGCGAACCGCGGGCATCAGCCCGGGAGGCGCGGTGACCACCCGCTCCCCCGGTAGAGCCGCAGCGGCAGCATGACGAGGGTGCCGAGCACCATGAAGCCGGCGGAGAGGACGAATGCGGACCCGTACCCCAGCCGCTCGACGAGCCACCCGGCCAGCACGGGCGCCGGGAGGACGATCACCTGGGTCACCACGGACGTCAGACCCATGGCCGACGCCTGCACGTGGCTCCCGGCGGCGTCGAGCACCGCCGCGCCCGTCACGTTGGTGAGCGTATAGAAGAAGACCCCGATGGCGAGCACGAGGGCGGCCAGCGGCCAGCCCGGCGCCACCTCGGCCAGGAGCAAGTAGAGCCCGGCCAGGACCAGGTACGAGGGAACGAGCACGGCTTTCCGGCCGACCCGATCGGACAGGACGCCGAGGACGGGCTGGGAGACCGTGCCCATCCCGTGGAGCAGGGCGACGTAGATCCCGAGCTCGAAGGGATCGCGACCGAGCCCGATCTGGATGTAGAGCGGCAGGAACGTCAGGATGACCTGGCGCGCCATCATCATGAGGCCCTGGGCGAACGACATGGCCATGAAGATGGGGTGAAGCAGGACGGCGCGAACGTCCCGGGCCAGGGACCGTCCCGGCGGCGGCGCGCCGAGCTCCCGGAAGTGACCCGCCAGGCCGCGCCAGATCAGGAACGCCGTGACGATCGCCGGAAGCATCTGAGCCCGGAGGACGTCCGGCCAGGCGAACGCGACCAGGAGAGCCCCGATGGCGATCGGGGTCAGCGTGTCGCCGAGCGTGGCGCCGACCCCGTGGATGGAGAGCACCGTCGCCCGCCGCTCGGGGAAGCGGGCCGAGAGCCCGCCCATGGCCGGCGGGTGCCAGGCGGCCGTCCCGACGCCGATCAGGGCCGACCCCAGCAGAGCCCCGGAAAGCCCCGACGCGGTGCCGAGGGCGAAGTACCCGACACCCATGAAGAGGAGGGCCGAGCCGAGGATCGCGGCTTGCCGCTTCGAGAACGAGTCGGCCAGGACCCCGACGGGCAGGTTCAGCGTGCCCGACGTGAGCTGGCGTGCGGACTGGAGGTACCCGACCTGAACGTCACTCAGTCCGAGACCCTGGCTGATCGAGGGGAGGGCGACCGCGAAGATCTGCTGGTACCAGTGGATGACGGTGTGCCCGCCCGTCACGTAGCCGAGGAACACGAGGCGCTCTCGGCCGACGCCCCGGAGGGGGGCGACGATGGAGCGGAAGCCGGGCACCCTCAGGGGGCGCCCCTTCCGACCCGGCGACCCTCTCGGCCGAGGACCGGGGCCCCGGCCCACATCAGGCTGCGGTCACTCTCGCGGCCACTCGGTCCATCGTGCCACGCATCGAAACTCCGCACCAGGCCCGCTTCGTCAGCCGGATGCCCCTGGCAACACGCGGCAGGATCGCCTATCCTGGCCGATGACGCATGAAGTGTCCCCGGTGTCAGCAGGAGAATCCGTCGCAGGCGAAGTTCTGCCTGGAGTGCGCCGCCCCGCTGGCTCTCCAGTGCCAGAGCTGCGGGACGCAGCTCCCACCGGCCGCGAAGTTCTGCTTCGAGTGCGCGCAGCCGGTGAGCGCCGGGGCGCCGGGCGGCGGCCGATTCGCCTCCCCCGAGGCCTACACGCCTCGGCACCTCGCCGAGAAGATCCTCGCATCCAGAGGCGCCCTCGAGGGCGAGCGCAAGCAGGTCACCGTGCTCTTCGCCGACCTGAAAGGGTCGATGGAGCTGCTCGCCGATCGCGACCCCGAGGAGGCGCGCCGGGTCCTCGATCCCGCGCTCGAGCTGATGATGGACGCGGTCCACCGCTACGAGGGCACCGTCAATCAGGTCATGGGCGACGGCGTCATGGCGCTCTTCGGCGCGCCGCTGGCCCTCGAAGACCACGCCGTCCGGGCGTGCTACGCCGCGCTCAGGATGCAGGACTCGGGCAGGCAGTACTCGGACAGAATCCGGCGCACGGTCGGTCTCCCCGTCCAGCTCCGGGTCGGCCTGAACTCCGGCGAAGTGGTCGTCCGTTCCATCGGCAGCGACCTGCGCATGGACTACACGGCGGTGGGACAAACCACGCACATCGCGGCGCGGATGGAGCAGGCCGCCCTCCCGGGGACCATCCTGATCCCGCCAAGCACGCTCGGGCTCGTCGAGGGTCACGTCCAGGTCACGCCGCTCGGCCCCATTCCAGTCAGGGGCTTGCCGGACCCGGTCGAGGTCTACGAGGTCGTTGGGGCGGGGACGGCGCGCTCGCGCCTCCAGGCCGCCGTCGCCCGCGGCCTCACCCGCTTTGTCGGCCGCGACGGCGAGATGGATCGGCTGCGGGAGGCGCTCGAGCGCGCGGGCGCCGGACATGGCCAGGTGGTGGCCCTGGTCGGCGAGCCCGGCGTCGGGAAGTCGCGCCTGGTGTGGGAGTTCGCCCGTTCGCACCGCGTCGAGAGCTGGCGGCTCGTCGAGAGCGGCTCGGTATCCTATGGCAAGGCGACGCCCTACCTACCGGTCATCGACCTCCTGAACGCATACTTCAGGGTCTCGGCGGGTGACGACGCGCGTGAGGTTCGCGAGAAGGTCACCGGCAAGCTCCTGACGCTCGAACGGACGCTGGAGCCGACGTTTCCGGTCTTCCTGGCCCTCCTGGGTGCGGCGCCCGAGGACGCCGAGTGGCGCGGCCTCGACCCCCGCCAGCGCCGGCAGCGGACCCTCGACGCCGTCAAGCGGCTCCTGCTCCGCGAGAGCCAGGTCCAGCCGCTCCTCGTGATCTTCGAGGATCTCCACTGGATCGACTCCGAGACCCAGGCGCTGATCGACAGCCTGGTGCAGAGCCTGCCCACGGCGCGCATCCTCCTCCTCGTGAGCTACCGGCCGGAGTACCAGCATGCCTGGAGCGGCAAGACCTACTACACCCAGCTCCGGCTCGACCCCCTGCCGCCGGAGAGCGCCGATACCCTGCTGGGCGCGCTCCTGGGCGCCGACCCCGGGCTCGAGTCGGTCAAGCGGCCTCTGATCGCGCGGACCGAAGGCAATCCCTTCTTTCTCGAGGAGAGCGTCCGCGCGCTCGTCGAGACAGGCGTCCTCGCCGGGGAGCGCGGCGCCTACCGGCTGGCCAGGGTCCCGACCGCCGTCCAGGTTCCGGCGACCGTGCAGGCGCTGCTCGCGGCGCGGATCGACCGGCTCTCCGCCGAGGACAAGCGGCTCCTCCAGTCCGCGTCGGTCGTGGGCAAGGACGTTCCCCTGGCCGTCCTCGAGGCCGTCTCAGACCTGACCGATGCGTCACTGCACGACGGGCTCGCCCGTCTGGGTGCTGCGGAGTTCCTCTACGAGGCTCGGCTCTTCCCCGACATCGAGTACACCTTCAAGCACGCGCTCACCCACGAGGTCGCCTACGCCAGCCTGCTACAGGAGCGTCGGCGCGAGCTACACCGGCGGGCTGGCGAAGCGATCGAGCGGCTCTCTGCCGAACGGCCCGACGAGGCGTACGGGCTCCTGGCGCGACACTTCGCCGAGAGCGGCGACCTCGCGAAAGGGCGGGAGTATGCGCTGCGGGCGGCGGAGAGAGCCGCCGGGCTCTTCGCGCACGACGAGGCGCTCGCCCAGTACGAGCGCGCTCGCGCCTGCGTGGAAGGACTGGGCCTCACCGAGGAGGTCGCGGCCGCCGAGGAGGCGATCGGCGACGTGAACGTGCGACGCGGGCGGCTCGAGGCGGCGGTGGAGGCGTACGAGCGGGCTCTTCGGTTGCCGATCGCGCGCGGACGGCAGGCCGCGCTGAAGGCCAAGATCGGCGGCGTGTACGGACAGTTCGGCGGCCAGCGCGGCCTGGAGTTCCTCCACCAGGCGCTCGAGGAGCTGGACCCCGTCACGCAGCGTAACGAGATGGCAGAGGTCACCGGGCTGCTGGGACGGTACCGGCACTTTGCCGGCCGGCACCAGGAGGCCATCGACTTACTCGAACGCGCGCGCGAGCTTGCCGAGCCGCTCGGCGATGCGCCGGCGCTGGTGGCGATCTACGGGCATCTCGCGGGCGCTTGCCAGCATCTCGCGCGGATTGACGAGAGCATGGCGCGGGCCCGGCGGTGCGTCGAGCTCGGCGAGCGGACCGGGCTGGTCCTGGCACGGCTCCGCGGCTACGCGTTCCTTGCCCAGGACCTGATCTTCCTCGGTCGCTGGGCGGAGGCTCTGGCGGTCACCAGCCGGTGCGCCCAGATCGCCAGCCAGATCGGTGCCGAGCACCGGCTGGCATGGACGGCGGGCGACCGCGCGAGGATCCTGCACGGCACGGGCGACCTGGAAGGCGCATTGGCGGCGGCGCGGGACGGTCTCCGGCTGGCGGCAGCGAGCGGTGAGCAGCGAATCGGTGTCTGGGTTCACGCGTATCTCGCACAGATCGCGATCGATCTCGGCGACGATGAGACGGCTCTCGACCAGGCGCGAGAGGCCGTGGCCAGCGCCGATCGGCTGGGAGACCGCGTCCTGAAGGCGTACAATCGTTACGCGCGCGCATACGTCCATCTGCAGCGCGAGGACTGGCCGCAGGCCATCGAGTGTCTCGAGCAGTACGTCGCCATCGTGTCCGAGATGGACAACCGGCTCATTCCCACGGTGGCCGGCCCCTGCATGGCCGAGATCCTCCTCGGATCCGAGCGGCTCGACGAGGCCGCCGCGACGATCGACGCCGCTGTCCAGATCGCCCGCGAGGCGGGCTCGCGTCACTGGGAGGGTGTCGGGCGCCGGGTCCAGGGCCAGATCCTCGCGGGTCAGGCTCGGCCCGACGACGCACGACAGGCCCTCGACGACGCGGTCGCCAGCCTCGAAACGGTGGGCAGCCGCCTGGAGCTGGCGCGCGTGCTGTACCGCCGCGGCGAGCTGTACCAGAAGCTGGACGACCGGGAGCGCGCACGGAACGATCTCGTCCGGGCGCGGGAGCTCTTCGCCGCCACCGGGGCGCGGGGCGACCTCGGGCGCGCCGAACGCCTGCTCACCGCGCTGGAAACCGGAGGCGAGGCATGACAGACTCCCAGGCCCCGGTCCGCATGCGCGTGCCCCGGGCTGGCGGGCGCCGGCAGTCTGGCAGCGGGTCGTGGGTGCTCGCGGCGGCGCTGCTTCTGCTCACGTGTGCCGGCCTCTCGGCCGCCGTCACGCTCCCGGCCGGAGGATCGGCGGCGGCGCCGGGGGCGACGGCGCCCTCCCCGACCGGACGGAGCCCGAAGCTCCTGTGGACCGGCGAGCGGCAGGCGATCTGGAACCGGATGCGCCGGGAGAATCATCCGTGGTGGCGGGTCCTCAAGCAGAACGCGGACCGGTCAGGGACGCCGGATCCGGTCTATGGCGACATGGGCCAGTGGGCGACCCTGGCCTACCAGATGACGGGGGACCCCCGGTACGCGCAGAAGGCGCTGGTGATGATCCGGCCCTTCTTCAGGCCCGGCGAGGTCGGCAGCGACTTCCTGCGCGAGATGCTGGCGGAATTCGTGGTGATGTACGACTGGCTCTCCCCGTCGCTGGCCCCCGCCGACCGGGCGGCCTTCATCGCCATGCTGAACCGGTGGTGCGTCCAGGCGACCACGAACGAGTTCGACCCCGACTTCCCCATCCGTCCCGAGGATTCGGACGAGACGACCGGCCTCTACTTCGGCTTCGCGTTCCTGGCCCTGGCGACCGCCGGCGACAACCCGCGCGCCACGGAGTTCCTGAACAAGCGGTTCGTGGGCGGGCTATCGGCCACGGGCGTCAACCGGGCCACCCTGCGCAACGCGATCCGGCAGTACGTGACGGAGATGGCCGAGGGCGGCCAGTGGATCGAGGGGACCGCTTACAACGAAGGGACCCTCGCGCTCCTGATGATGGGTGCCGAGGGCGTGCGGACGGCGACGCGCGTCGACTACTTCCCGGAGGTGACGCGGTATCTCCCCCAGGCGGCGCGGAACCAGATCCGCGAGGTGGCGCCGAACCTGGCCGCCACCTACCAGTGGGGCGACAACGAGTGGCCGCGGAGCATGCTGTTGCTGCGCCGGGTAGAAATCGGCGGGATGCTGGCCGGCCTCACGCAGGGCGACCCGCGCGCGGGCCCCTACATCGGCCAGCTCGTGGAGGAGCTCGCCGCCAGGTACGGGCACGCCGACATGGACGTGGAGTGGCGCTTCTTCTACTTCTACAACCCGTACGCCCCGCGCGCGGACTGGCGAGTCGCCCTGACCGGAGGGCAATACTCCGCCGGCCAGGGCCTGCTCTTCTACCACGACGGCTGGGGCCCGAACGACGCCTTCCTCGGGATCCACATGCCGCGGCGGCAGCCCTTCGTGGATCATCAGGTGACGTACTTCGGCGACTTCCAGCTCTACCGCAGGGGCGAGTGGGCCCTGACGCATCCCCTCGGCTACGACGGACCGCCGGTCGAGGCCCTCGGCACGAATACCATGATGCTGGGCGGCCTGTCGTCGATGGTGGAGTTCAAGGAGGTGGTGGCGCAGGAGCTCGGGTCCGGCGGGGAGTACGCGTACCTGGCCGGGACCAACGGCGGCCAGTACCTCGAGGCCGGCGAGTGGCAGCCTCCCGCCACCTTCCTGCACGAGTGGACGCGCAGCCTCCTCTACCTGCCGTCGCGGGACCGCCGCTCCCAGACGCTGGTGGTCTTCGACCGGACGAACGCCGGTCCGATCACCGACCTCGAGAGGTACCGCGAGGAGGACCAGGCGCGGATCCGGGCGGCTCCCGCGCGCAAGCAGTGGCTCATCCATTCTCCCGTCCGGCCCCGGCTGAGCCCCGATGCCATCGCCTGGACGACTCGGCGCGGCCAGCAGGTGCGAGTCAGCACGCTGTGGCCGACCGGGCAGAACCGCATCGTGGTGGACGAGGATGCGGCCTGGCCGGACGAGTTCCCCTTTCCCGAGAAGAGCGAGCAGAAGTGGCACACCCGCATCGTCCCCGCGACCGAGCAGCAGTGGGACGCCTTCCTGAACGTGGTCCAGGTGTTCGACGCGGGCGTCTTCCTGCGGAACACCCGGCTACGCAGTCGGGAGGGCGAGGTGCAAGGCGTGCTGGCGCAGCGCGGCCGGCACGCCGACGTGCTGGCCCTCTTCAGCGTGCGGCCGGGGCCCGACCTGCCTCAACCCACCATCCACGACGACGGGGTCTCGGAGTACAATCCCGCCGTCCCCGGCATCCTGCGCGGCGCCCGGCTGCTCCGCGCCGGCTACACGGTCGGCTGGACCGCGGGCTCGACGCGGACCGACCTCTTCCTCTTCGATCTCGATCCCGGCCGGCGGTGGGTGGCCAGCGTGGATGGCGGCGCGGAGTCGGCGGTCCGGCTGAGCCGTCAGGGCCTGGGTCGCCTGACGGTCACCGGCGCCCGAAGCCACACCCTCCGGCTTCGGGCCGCCGGATAGGCGGAGGAGCGCGGCGGCTCGCCCCTCGCTAGGAGCGTCTCGGAGTAATCAGCAGCCGATGACGCCGATCACCGAATGCGTCGAGTAACGTCCGAGCGGCGGCTTTGCCGCCGCAATCCCTTGGGGGTGGGCCTGGGAGGGGGCCGTCGAGGCCCCTCCCAGGACCTACGCTGCGGCCCGAAGCCGCTTTCCCGGCTGCCTGAGGAGCGCGGCCTTCCGCGCGCTGAGCTCCCGGCCGAGCCGCTCGAGCGCGTCCGCGCCCAGCGCCTTCTCGGCCTCCGGCAGCATGCGCTTCTCCTCCTCGTCGATCGCGTGGTGGACGACGGCGTCGCGTAGCGCGGCGATCGCCTCCTGGAGCCTCGGGGAATCCGGCTCCATCTTCCGGACCTCGCTCACCAGGACCTTCACCCGCTGGTGCTCCCGCCGCGACTCCTGCACGAGCCCCATGAGCGCGTCGACCTCGTCGACTGCGGGGTAGAAGATCTCCTCTTCGATCTGGGAGTGGACCTCGAGTTCCGACGCGATCCGCTCCACCAGGCGCTGCCGCGTCCGTGGCGCGCGCTCGGTGGTCCGGTCGAACTCGCTGAACAGTTTCCTGATCTTCGCGTGGTCGGTCCTGAGGAGCTGGGTGGCCTTCATGACGTCTCCCAGCCGGACACAGTGTTGAGAATCCGGCCGGCGGAGTGGGCCGGCGCCGCGATCAGGGCTCGTACGATCGCCATCATCCGGGGCCTCCGACCTGCCTCCACCGGCCACTCGGGCCGCGCCGGCCGCTGGCCGGGGCGCTCCGACGCGGGCCCAGCGCCTTGGCGGCCCGGGGAGCCTGGTCCGCGAAGCTCCCTCCTCCCCAGGTCCGGATGCACGTACGGTGCAAGGTCTGTGCCGGCACCTACTGCTTGACCGCGCCGGCGGCCAGGCCGGCCGCCAGCTTCCGCTGGAGCGGCAGGAACAGGGCGAGCGTCGGCAGCGTCGTCAGGGCGGAGGCGGCCATCACCTGGCCCCATTCCGTGGTGTGCTCGCCGAAGAAGGCGTACAGCGCCAGCGGCATCGTCTTCATCTCGGTCCGGGTCAGGAACGCCAGGGCGAACAGGTACTCCGACCAGCACAGGAGGAAGGCGTAGGTGGCGGTGGCGACCACGCCCGGCAGCATGACCGGGAACACGATCCGCCAGATCACCTGGAACTGGGGGCAGCCGTCGATGATGGCCATCTCGTCGAGGCTCCGCGGCACCGACTCCAGGTAGCCCACCAGGAGGTACACCGAGAATGGAATGGTCACCGCGACGTAGCAGAAGATGATCCCGGTGTAGCTGTTGAGGAGGCCCAGGCGGGCGAACAGGATGAAGACCGGAGTCACCAGGATGATCCACGGGAACGTCTGGCCGAGCATCACCGAGCCGAAGACCACCGGCTTCCACCGGAAGCGCTTGCGCGAGAACACGTACGCCGCGCAGACCGACACGAATGTCGAGATCACCACCGCCGCCAGGCAGATCCCCAGGCTGTTGACGATATGCACCCCGAAGCCGGACCGGAGCAGCCGCACGTAGTTCTGGAGCGTGTAGTCGGCGAACTCCCCGGAGAAGAGCGTCTCCTGGGTCTTGAACGACGCGAAGAAGACCCAGGCCGTCGGGTAGACCAGGACGACCGCCACCACCAGCGCGACGGCCACGATCGCGATCTCGCCCGGCCAGCCCCGCCGCCACGGCCGGCGGACCTTCGGCAGAGCCCGGGCGTCCCGCACGGCCACGTCCCGCATCGATTCGCTCAGGCCCCTCAGAAGACTTCCCGCAGCTCGCGGCGCACCACGAACCGCAGGTAGAGCAGGCCGAAGGCGGTCATGATGGCGGCCATCACGACTCCCAGCGCGGCGCTGTATCCCATCCGGCCGTCCACGAAGGCCTTCAGGTAGACCTCGGTGGCCATCACGTTGGTGTAGAGCCCGGGCCCCGCTCCGGTGGTGAGCCAGACGTACGCGAAGTTGTTGAACGTCCAGAAGGTGGACATCAGCGTCATGACGACGATCGCGGGCCCGAGGTGCGGCAGCACGACGTGCCACGCCCGCTGGAGCGCGTTGGCGCCGTCCACCGAGGCGGCCTCCAGCACCTCGGCCGGCATGGACTTCAGGCTGGCCAGGAAGGTCAGCGTCACCAGGGGCAGGGTGTTCCAGGTGATGATCGTGATCAGCGCCGGCCACACGAAGCTGACGTCCGAGAGGAAGGCGATCGGCTCCGCCGTCAGGCCGGCCCCCAGCAGGAGCCGGTTCACGATGCCCGCCCGTGGATCGAGCATCCAGCGCCAGATCACCACCGCGACGATGGGCGGCGTGGCCCACGGCACCAGCAGGAGGACGTGGAACAGGGTCGTCAGCCGGTACCGCTTGAGCGTCTCCGAGTTGATCAGGAACGCCAACGCCACCCCTAGCCCGATCCGGACCGAGACGCCGATCAGCGTCAGCCACAGCGTGGTGTTGTAGAGCACACGGCTGAATTCCCGGCTGGCGAGAAGCTCGACGTAGTTCCGGACACCGATCCACTGGCCCCCGCGCTTGAGCCCGAAGAGGCTCAGATCGGTGAAGCTGTTCAGCAGGTTGTAGGCGGTCGGGTACAGGTAGAACATGGCCAGGAAGAAGAAGGTGGGGAGCAGCAGGAGCGTGACGAAGCGCCGGTCCCCTCTCACGGCCGCGGCTCCAGCCCCTCAGCGCGTGACGTCGATCACCTGGCCTTGGCCAGCTCGGCCTGGATCAGGTCGGAGAGCTCCTTGGCCGCCGCCCGGGACGTCTTCTCGCCGGTGAACACCGACCCGGCCGCTCGCCCGACGGCGTTCCACATGATGGGGATCGCCACCGGCCCGCTGGAGTACGGGCCCCAGGTGCGCGCGTGCTTGAGCTGCTCCGCGTACCCGGCATGGGAGGCGGGCCGCTCGATCTTGGCCAGCAGGCTCTTCTGGGCCGGCCACTGGCCGACGTAGTACTTCGTGTAGATCTCGGGAGTGATCAGGTACTTGATGACCTGGAAGGTCTCGTCGGGGTGCCTGGCGTTGACGTTGACGGAGAGGGTGCGGCCCCCGATGAACGTCTTGGAGCCGTTTCGGTCCCGGGGATGGATGGTGGACGCGAACGGCAGCGGCTTGCCGGGGTAGCGGGCCCGGTACGCCTCCTCGATCTGGGTCAGGACGAACTCGGGGGTGCTGATGATGGCGATGTTCCCCTGGACCATGCCCTCGATCAGCTCCTGGGCCCCCCAGTTGGTGACGGCCAGCATCGCCTTGTCGTTCAGCCCCTCCTTGAAGTGCGAGTTGTAGTAGTCGAACGCCTCCGCGATCTGGTCCACCGTGATGTTCATGGCGTACTTGCCGTCGGGAGCCCGGTCCACCAGCGCCCAGCCGTGGGACCACCAGTAGAAGTTGCAGAAGAACCAGATGGAGTTCGTGGAGCCGCTCCCGGCCGGAAACCCCCAGCCGACCTTGCCCGTCTTCGCCTTCATCTGGCGGTTGGCCTGGCGGAGCTCCTCCCAGGTCTCCGGGAACCTGGCGATCCCGGCCTGCTTGAGGAGATCCCGGTTGTAGACCATGGCGAAGGTGTCCACGGTCCACGGGATGGCGTGGATGGTGCCGTCGTCCTGGCTGGCCAGATCGGTGGAGAGGAAGTCGCTCGGCCAGCGCTCGGCGAGCCCGTGCTTCTTGACCAGGTCGTTCAGCTTCAGGAACACCCCCGCCTGGCCCATGCTGCGGACCATCACCTGGCCCAGGTGGACGATGTCCGGCCCCTGACCGACGGCCGCCTCCCGCAGGAACTGCTCGCGGGCGTCCCCCCACGCGATGCGCTGGAGCGTGACCTTGATGTTGGGGTTCTGCTTCTCGAAGACGTCGAGGGCCGCCCGCAGCTCCTTGTGCTCGGCATCGTTGAAGCGGAAGGTCACCTCGACCGGGGCGGCGGCGGCGGCGACGCTCGGCAGCGCGAGCCAAGCGGCGACGGCCAGGAGCGCGACGAGGAGGAGCCGGGTCTTCATGGTTCACCCTCCTTCCCGGGTTCGGCGCCGCTACGGTAGCACCGCCGTGTCGGCCCGCGCAATCGCGCGCTTTGCGCGAGGCTCAATGCCGGCTGCTGGAGCGCCGGCTCACGGCGGAACGACGAAGCCTTCGCGCTGCGCGGCGAGAGCCAACCGGCCGTCCAGCGTGTGGAGGGTCCGCTCCTGCGGCTGCCCCTCGGCCCAGTGCAGCGCCGCGCCGAGCTGGAGGGCGTCGAGCGCCCGGAGCGGATGGAGGCGTAACAATCGCGTCGCCAGCGACTTGACCGGATCGGCGTCGATGATGACCTGACAGGCCCGGATGAACTCGTCCAGCCGTCGCTCGGCCAGCTGCGCGTCCCGCTCGTCGAGGGCTTTGTCGCGCACGAGCCGTCGCAGCGCGCTGACGACTTCGACTGGCGTCAGAGTCCAGAGCACGATCCGCTCGTCTTCCTGGAGCCAGGCCGCCGCGCGGGCAGAAGTCTGCTGCTCGACCAGCAGGGGGACGACCGCGGAGGTATCCCAGAATCTCACGGACCCTCGTCCCGCTCTCGGAGAACAGCCGCCACGACGTCCGCCTCGACGACAGGCCTGCGGGCCAACCATTCTCGTGTGAGTGTGCCGGTGCCGCGCCGGATGACTCCTCGCCGCTCCAGCCGATCCAGCCATTCCGCGTCGCTTTCGGTCACGGGCCCGTGGGCGCCGACGCGTTCGATCCGGGCAATGACCCGGTCGCGGTCACACACGAGGATGGACTCACCACGCTGCACGCGCCGCAGGTAATAACTCAGGCGATTCTTCAGCTCGGCGATCTTGACTTTCATGGGCCCACCTCATGGCCTCATATGGACACATATTATAGCCATGACGTGGCTCTGTGCTCAACCCTCCCGAGAGGCGCTCCGAGGCGCTCCGGTGCCGATTGGCGGGGCGCGCCGCACGGGTTCACGCGCAGGCCGCGGGGTCCAGCTCGACGCCGAAGCCGGGCGCGTCGGTCGGACGGATCACGCCGCGCTCGACCGCCGGCGCCCCCCGGAGCCAGGTGATCCAGGGGCGGCCGCTCTCGGCGAGGGGCTGAGGGCTGAGGGCGGCGATGGCGTGGAGCCCCCAGACCTCGGCGCCCCGGTGCGGCACGACCCACACGCCGCGCTCGGCGGCCAAGACGAAGATCTTGCGAAGCTGCGTCATGCCCCCGCACCAGCAGGCGTCGGGCTGCAGGATGGTGTGGGCGCGGCGGTCGAGGATCTCCCGGAAGCCGTGGACGCCGTACTCGTGCTCTCCACCGGCGATCGGGATGGGCGAGCGGCGCACCAGCTCCGCGTAACCGTCGAGGTCGTCGGGCGACAGCGGCTCCTCGATCCACCGGACCTCGTATGGCACGAACGCCTCGGCCAGGCGGAGAGTCTCCTCCACCTCCCAGGCCAGGAACGCGTCGGTGTAGAGCGTCACCTCGGGACCGAGGCGCTGCCGCGCGCGGCGGACGACCTCCACGTTGGCGTCGTGACCCGGCGACGGGCGCGGCATGTGGAGCTTGAGATGCCGGAAGCCGCGCGACCCCTCGTCCGTCACCTCCCACCCGATCGAGGCATAGGCGGGAATGATCGGATGGCGGAGGCCGCCGAGCAGCTCGTAGACGGGCTTCTTCGCCGCCTTGCCCCGGAGGTCCCAGAGAGCGAGATCGACGCCCGACAAGGCCATCACGGCCAGGCCCTTCCGGCCGAACGGCAACGTCGCCCGATACATCCGGTCCCAGAGCCCTTCGACGTCGGCCGGATCGCGACCGACCAGGATCTCCCGGAGGACGGCCTCGACGACGTGGACGCCGGCCCGGCCGCCCCCTCCCACGCCGAGGCCGGAGAGCCCGGCGTCGGTGTCCACGACGACGGCGATCTGCGCCATCGCCGTGCGCCAGTCCCGGGGCTCGTCGGTCCCCCGCGGGATGAGCGCCCGCACGCCGGTGATCTTCATCGCTCGGCGAGGATAGCACGGGTTTGACGCCTCGCCACGGCCGCGCTATCGTGGTCCCCCGCGGAAAAGGAGACGCGCCGCATGGCGGACGACGCCGCGACCTTCCTGGGCTACGAGAGGCCAGATGGCTCCTACGGGGTCCGCAATCACGTCCTGGTGCTCTCGATCCTGGGTCTGACCAGCGCGTCCGCCCGCCGCATCGCCCGTCTGGTCCGCGGGACCCGCTGCGTCACCACGCCGTACGGCCGTGGGCTGATCGGGGCCGACGCCGACCTGCATCGCCGGACGCTCACCGGGCTCGGCCGCCACCCGAATGTCGCCGCCGTGCTGGTGGTCGGCGCGGATCGGAAGGCGGTGGATCGGGTAGCCGGCGAGATCGCGGCGTCCGGCAAGCCGGTCGAAGCGCTGGCCCTCGACGACGTCCACGAGGACGCGCTCGCGCTGACGGACCGCGGAGTGCGGGCCTGCGTGCCGCTCGCCCGCGACGCCTCCCGCCTGCGGCGGGTCCCTGCCCCGCTGGCGGCGCTGTTCTGTGGCCTGGAGTGCGGCCATTCGGACACCACGTCCGGCCTCGTCGCCAACCCGCTGGCGGGCCTGGTCGTGGACCGGCTCGTCGAAGCCGGCGGACGCGCGGTGTTCGGCGAGACCGTGGAGTGGCTCGGCGCCGAGCACCTGCTCGCCGGGCGGGCCGCGACGCCGGAGGTCGGCCAGGCGATCCGGGCGGCGGTGGCGCGCCGCGAGGCGCTGGCGGTGGCGGCCGGCCTCGACCTCACGGGGAACAACCCCGGGGCCGAGAACATCGCCGGCGGGCTGTCCACCATCGAGGAGAAGTCGCTCGGCGGCATCAGCAAGGGTGGCCGGGCGCCCATCCGGGGCCTCCTCGGCTTCGCCGAGCCTCCGCGAGAGCCGGGACTCTACGTCATGGACGGACCCGCCTTCTCCCCCGAGTCCATGACCGGCATGGTGTCGGCCGGGGCCCAGCTGATGCTCTTCACCACGGGACCCGGGAACAGCGTCGTGAGCGGCCTGGCGCCGACGATCAAGATCAGCGCCAATCCGCAGGCGAGCCACCGTCTGGCCGAGCAGATCGACTTCGACGCGAGCGCCGCGTTCCTGGGCCAGGAGGGACTGCCGGCGGCGGCCGGGCAGCTCTTCCGGCTGGTGCTCGAGGTGGCCTCCGGCGGGCTGACGCTCGGCGAGATCCTCGACGAGGGCGAGGAGGTCGTCACGCGCCTTCAGCCATCCCTCTGACATGCGACCGGAGCCCCGCTGGGACGCCGTCCTCGTGCACCCGGGCGATGACGTGGCGACGGCGCTGCGGGTGATCCCGGCCGGAACCACCGCGCGGGTCCAGGTCGGGAGCGGGACGCGCCAGTGCCGGGTGAGCGACGAGATCCCCTTCGGTCACAAGTTCGCGGTACGGGAGCTGGCCGCGGGCCAGCCCGTGCGGAAGTACGGCGAGGTGATCGGCGGGGCCACCGCCAGGGTGCCGGCGGGCGCGCTTGTCCACGTGCACAACCTGGCGAGCCGCCGGGCTCGCGCCCGGCCCGGCGAGAATCCGGGAGCTGCGGGGGCGTCGCGGTAGGGCCGGGGCCCGGCTCAGTGCGTGTGATCGTCCGGGATCATCCCGCTCACGTCACCGAGCTCCCACAGGGCCAGGTGGCACTCCGTCTCGATGATCTGCGCCACCCGCTCGACGGCCGGCGCCGTGGCCTCCTGGCGCAGCCGGCGTGCCAGCCGGCGGAGCTGGCGCAGCCGACGGACGATCGCGGCCCGGTCGCCGGGGCCACGGGCGGCCGCGCGTCTCGGCGTCGTTCCGCCGGATCGCTTCGGCGCCCGCCTCACCGCTGAATTTGCCAGCGATGGCCCGGCGGCCGGTGGTCGAAGAATCGCTTCGCCTTGAGCTCGTACCGGGGAAGCGT
>DASYQW010000403.1 GCA_036005065.1 Candidatus Methylomirabilota bacterium
CCAGTGGACTTCGGCTTCAGCCAGGAGCAAGAGCTGCTGCGCCAGACGGCGCGGAGCTTCCTCGACAAGGAGTGCCCCTCGACCTTCGTCCGGCGCATGATGGACGACGCGGTGGGCACGACCGACGAGTTCTGGCAGAAGCTCGCCGAGCTCGGCTGGCTGGGGCTCATCTACCCGGAGGCCCACGGGGGCGTCGGGCTCGGTTTCGTCGACCTCACGGTGATCCTCGAGGAGATGGGCCGGGTGGTCATGCCGGGACCGTACTTCTCCACCGTCCTCCTCGGGGGCCTCGCCCTCCTCGAGGCGGGCTCGGAGGCGCAGCAGGGCGAGTGGCTGCCCAGGATCGCCGGTGGAGAGGCGCGGGCGACCCTCGCGCTCATCGAGGAGACCCCGGGCTGGACGGCCTCCGGCATCCAGCTCGCGGCCAAGCCGATCAAGGGCAAGGACGGACACTACCTCCTCTCCGGCACCAAGCTCTTCGTGCCGGATGCCCACGGCGCCGACCTCCTGGTCGTCGCCGCCCGGACGGCCAAGCCGACCAAGGAGGACCCGCAGCACGGGGTGAGCCTCTTCCTCGTCCCGGCCGCCACCAAGGGGGTGTCGGTGACGCCCCTGCCCACGATGGACCGGACGCGGAAGCTCTGCGAGGTGACGCTCTCGCGCGTCGACGTCGGGCCGGGGGCGCTCCTGGGCGGGCTCGACACGGGCTGGCCGGCGCTCCGGCGGATCCTCGACCGCGCCACGGTCGCCCTCTGCGCCGAGATGTGCGGCGGCGCCCAGCGCGTCCTCGAGATGTGCACCGAGTACGCGAAGATCCGCGTCGCCTTCGGGAAGCCGATCGGGACGTACCAGGCGGTCAAGCACAAGTGCGCCGACATGCTGGTCGCCGTCGAGAACGCCAAGTCCATCACCTACTATGCCGCGTGGGCCGTGGACGAGGGGGTCCCCGAGGCCTCCCAGGCCGCGTCCATGGCAAAGGCCTACGTCTCGGACGCCTATCGCAAGGCCGCCGGCGACGGGATCCAGATCCACGGCGGGATCGGCTTCACCTGGGAGCACGACCTCCACCTCTACTTCAAGCGGGCCAAGGCCGCCGAGGTGACCTTCGGGGACGCGACCTTCCACCGGGAGCGGGTCGCCCAGCTGATCAATCTGTAATGATCCCGGACGCTCGGCCCGGGCCCCTCCCAGCCGGGATGGGCCATCCGCCTCAAAATCTTGACGATTCCGCCTGGGGTCGCTATGCTCAAGGGCCACTCGGGCCCATCAATGGCGGGACTGGAGCGACTCAAGCGCCGGCTGGTCAGCGAGGTGGTCCGGGAGAACGTGGAGACGCTCCACGGGCTCCCCTTCCGGCCACTCCCCCCGAGCCGTACCCGGCGGGTGCGCCTCGGCCTCCTGCGAGGCCTCAGCCTCGTAGCGGCCCCCACCCTTCTCTTCCTCGCCGTCAGCGCACTGTCCACGGACCGGGCGGAGCGGGCCGGGATCGCGCCGCGAGCCGCGCTGTCCGGACCCACCACGCTGCCGGCCCCCCGGGCGATCAGTCCCGCCGCCTTTCCCCTGGCGGTGCGGAAGATCGTGGTCGATCCCGGGCACGGCGGGACGGACCCGGGGGCGCCGGCGTCGGGGGGGCTGTGGGAGAAGGACATCACCCTGGACGTCGCTCAGCGGCTGCGGATGCTGCTGGGGGAAGCCGGATTCGACGTCGTGATGACGCGCGAGCGCGACGAGACCGTCTCGCTCCGGGAGCGCGCCCAGCTCGCCAACTTCCAGCGGGGTGACCTCTTCGTCTCGATCCATTTCAACTCGCTGCCGACCCGCAGCTACCGGGGCATCGAGACCTACCATCTCGGCCCCACCGCCGATCCTCAGGTGGAGCGCCTGGCGGGGGCCGAGAACCGCGCATCGGGCTATTCGCTGGCGGACTTCCGCCGCCTGCTGGAAGGCGTCTACGTCCACGTGCGGCAGACCGAATCGAAACAGCTTGCCGAAGCCGTCCACCAGGGCCTCGTGGAGACCCTGGTCAAAGGGAACCCGGCGATCCGCGACAGCGGGGTCAAGCCCGCGCCTTTCCTCGTGCTCGTCGCCACCGAGATGCCCGGCATCCTGGCGGAGGTCTCCTACCTCTCCAACGACGAGGACGCGCGGCTCCTCAAAGACCCGGCCTACCGCCAGGAGATCGCCCGGGCGCTCTTCCAGGGGATCCGCGCGTACGCGGATGCGCGCAGCCGGCCCGGCGGCCAGGGGAGTGTGTAGATGACCAAGAAGAACGAGGCCCTCCGGGTCGGCATCGATCTCGGCACCTCACGAAGCTCGATCTCCGCCTCCAGCGGGGCGCGCCACGTGGTCGAGAGCTATGTCGGGTGGCCGGTCGACACGGTCGCCCGCAAGGTGGTGAAGAAGTCGATCCTCTTCGGGCGAGAGGCGCTCGACAACCGCTCGATGCTGGAGCTTCACCGCCCGCTCGAGCGCGGCCTGATCAAAGAGGGCTCGGAGAAGGACGAGGCCGCGGTCCGGGAGCTCCTGCGCCACCTGATCTCCCTGGTCGGGGGCGCCGACGACTCGCGCGTCTTCGCCGTCGTCGGCGTGCCGGCCGAGGCGCTCCGGGTCAGCCGCCAGCATCTGCGGAACGCCGTGAAGGGGATCGCCGACGCCCTCATGATCGTCTCCGAGCCGTTCGCGGTGGCCTACGGGATGGACGCCCTGCTCCACACCATGATCGTGGACATCGGCGCCGGGACGACCGACTTCTGCGTGATGAACGGGCGCTACCCGACCGAGGACGAGCAGCGGACGCTGACCCACGCCGGCGACTGGCTGGACGAGCAGCTGGCCACCATGGTGCGGACCCGGCAGCCCGACGCCCAGTTCTCGATCCACATGGTCCGCGAGTGGAAGGAGAGGTGGGGCTTCGTGGGCGAGCCCAAGGGGCCCGTGGTGGTCACGGTCCAGGTCGCCGGAAAGCCGACCCCGCTCGACATCACCGCCGAGATGCGGCGCGCCTGCGAGGCGCTCCTCCCGCCCATCGCCGAGACGATGCTCGACCTCCTGGCCAGGGTCGAGCCGGAGTACCAGGAGCGGGTGCGGAACAACGTCATCCTGGCCGGCGGCGGCTCACAGATCCCCGGCCTGGGCGATGCGCTCGAGAAGATGCTCCTCGACGTCGGGGGTGGCAAGGTCCGCACGGTGGACGACCCCGTCTTCGCCGGCTCGAACGGCAGCCTGGCGCTGGCCCTCGACGCCAGCGACGCCGACTGGGAGCAGCTCCCCAGCTAGGTCATTTCGGGGGGGTCTCGGAAGACCCCCCGATGCCCCCCGTCCTTTCGGGGGGGTCTCGGAAGACCCCCCCGATGCCCCCCCGTCGTGGCGGCGGCAAAAGCCGCCGCTCGGAGCACTCCTCGATGCACCGTGCGCTCGGTGGCCGGCGCCGGGTTACTCCGCACGCTCCCAGCTCAACCGGGGGGGCCGTGGCGGCGCCTCCGGGACTCTGACTCTCTCTCCCTCGCGCCGAGGCGGTTAGCCCTGGCGCTTCCGATCCTTCTCGTGCGCTTTCAGGTAGCAGTGGATGTGGACGACCTTCCCGTCCTCGCGCATCGCGCTTTGACCGGGCTCGACGGGCCTCGAACAGAACGGACAGATCGGATCGCGGGGCGACATCGGAATCGATCCTCGACCGGTGGGCGCTACGAGCGTACCCGGCCGGCGCGGGACGACGCCGACACCAGACCGGCCATGATCGCCGCCGCCAGCTCGCCGCCCTCGACGGGCTTGGCGACGTGGACCTCGAAGCCGGCCGCGAACGCCCGTTCGCGGTCCTCCACGCCCGCATAGGCCGTGAGCGCCACCGCCGGAATCTGCCCCCCGCGATCGCTCGGAAGCGTTCGCACGCGGCGGATCAGGGCGTAACCGTCCTCGTCCGGCATCGACAGGTCGCTCACGAGGACGTCGGGTCTGACCCGTTCCAGACGCTCGAGCGCCTCGGCGGCCGACGCGGCCGCCGTCACCCGGGCGCCATGCTCTTCGAGCAGCGCCGTCAGCACCTCGCGCGCATCGGCCTCGTCGTCCACCAGGAGCACGTGTACGCCGTCGAGCGTCGGCTCGGCGTCGGGGAGCGGGGTCGTCCCCGACGGCGCGGATGCACCGGTGGGCCGGCCGCCCAACAGGAGCGGGAGGCTCACCGTGAAGCTGGCCCCCGCGCCTCCCCCCGGACTCTCCGCCTTGACCCGCCCGCCGTGCAGCTCCACCAGGTGGCGCACGATCGCCAACCCCAGGCCCAGGCCCGCGTGCGCTCGCGTGGTGGTCACATCCGCCTGTCGAAAACGCTCGAAGACGTACGGGAGGAAGTCGGCGGGAATGCCCTGGCCCGTGTCGCTCACCGTGATCTCGGCCTCGGCCCCGACCGCCCGAAGATGGACCTCCACGCGGCCCGGGGCCGGCGTGAACTTGATCGCATTGGAGAGCAGGTTCGCCACCACCTGTTGCAAGCGGTGCGCGTCGCCGAACACCGAGCCCGTCGCGGCGTCCAGTACCGCGTCCAGCTGCAGGCCTTTCTCGTCGGCCGCCGGGCGCGCGGCGTCGACGGCCGCGGTGATCACCGACACCAGATC
>DASYQW010000404.1 GCA_036005065.1 Candidatus Methylomirabilota bacterium
GTACTTGCCCGGCCCCCAGCTCTTCAATACTTTCTCCACCGTGCCGCGATCGACCCCGAGGAGCTCCTGGAAGGGCGCGAGGCTCGGCGAGATCGCGACGATCGCGCCCACGTCGAGGTCGCGGTTGGGCCATCCGTCGAGGCGCTGCCCGATCCCCTTCATGAACGAGTCGTCCACCGTGGAGTGGCAGATCGCGCAGGTGATCCCGATCGAGGTGAGGTGCAGGCCGTCGCTCTTGTCGTCGAAGACGCCCTTGATGCCGACCACGGCGTCGGCCTTGAGCAGCTCGAGCGTGGTCTTCTCCTCGTCCAGGCTCACCGAGCCGTGGGTCAGCACCTTGGCCAGCAGCTTGGGCACGGCGTCGAAGTCGACCTTGAGGCCGAGGGCGAGGCCCTGGTGGGGGGTGAGGCCGGGCCCGACCCCGTGGCGTTTGGCCCCGGAGATGGCCTCGTGCAGGCGGAGCTGCCCGCCCCAGAAGTCCTCGCTGCCGAACGTGTCGTGGCGGAAGACGTGCCGCCCGTCGTCCACGAGGCGATCCGCGTTGGCCTCGATGTCGGTGCGGCCGGGGATGCGCTTGACCGCCGGGTTCTGGGGGGCGGACTTCTCGGGCGTGAGGTGGCGGCAGGCGGTGACGAGGACGGCGATCAGGAGGACGGAGAGAACCGCGCGCGCGTGACGCATGAGACCTCCATCACCATGGTTGGTCCAATGGGCGACCGGAGGTCAACCCGGGCCGCGCGAATTCCCGAAATGCAGCAGTTCGCGGGCGTCGAAGGCAACTGTTGCAACGCGCTCGCGGGCACGGCCCGGCTCAGGCGATCGCGCCCCCGCAGCTCGAGCCCGCACCCGCCGTGCAGCCGAAGCAGTGCTCCCCTGTGCGGATGGGACGGCCCTGCAGCCGGCGCCGGTCGAACTCGAAGATGGTGGCGGGCTGGCCCGCCTCCAGGCCGAGCTCGAGCATCTGGTTGAAATCGCAGTCGTAGAGCCGGCCGTCGTAGCCGACGCTCACGAGGGACCGGCACATGAGACCGGGCAGCGTGGAGGGGTTGAAGGCGGCCTCCAGGCGGGCCATGTACGCGTCGTAGTTGCCGGCGCGCCGCAGCCAGGCCGCGAAGCGCGAGATCGGCATGTTCGTGATCGTGAAGAGGGAGTTGAAGACGATCCCGTGATGGGCGAGCAGCCAGTCGCGCGTGTCGCGCTCCAGGTCGTGCTGCGCCGGGGGCAGGAACGCGCCGACGGGATTCGAGACGAGGTTGAGAACGAGGCCCGGCTCACGCCCGTAGCCCACGGCGTTGAGGGCCCGCAGCCCTTCGACGCTGCGCGCGTAGACCCCCCGGCCGCGCTGGCGGTCCGTCGCCTCTTCCGTGTAGTGGGGCAGGGAGGACACGACCTCGACGCCGTGGTCGGCGAAGAAGCGCGGGAGGTCGGCAAAGCCCGGCTCGAACTGCACGGTGAGGTTGTGGCGCACCATGACCTTGCGGCCGAGGGCGCGGCCGCGCGCCACCATCTCGCGGAAGCGCGGGTGCAGCTCGGGCGCGCCTCCGGTGATGTCGAGGGTGGCCAGCTCCGGGGCCCCGGCCAGGGCGGCCAGGCAGGCCTCGAACACGTCGTCGGCCATCACCTCCGTGCGGATGGGCGAGGCATCGACGTGGCAGTGGTGACAGGCCTGGTTGCAGCGCTTGCCCACGTTGACCTGGAGGGTCGTGGGCACGGCCGCGCGCAGCTCGCCCCCGCGGCCGGCGATGCGCAGCGCGAAGCGCGAAGGGGGGGCGGCGGTGGTCACATCGAGATCTTCTTGTCGGCGTTGTGGGCGACGAGGCCGTGGGCGAGGGCGATGCCCGCCCGGAGCGAAGCGGCGGCGTGCATCGCTTCCGCGAGGTGCTTCATGGTGAGACCCTGCTCCAGCGCCGTCTGCGTGTAGCTGTCGATGCAGTACGGGCACTGTGAGACCTGGGCCACCGCGAAGCCCACCAGGACCTTCTCGCGCTTGGTCAGAAGTCCCGGCTCGAAGG
>DASYQW010000405.1 GCA_036005065.1 Candidatus Methylomirabilota bacterium
CCGCCCCAGGCCGGCGGAGGTTGGGCCGGGTGGGAGTCGGGCGGGCGCGGCGGTCGCCGCAGGGGGTGGTCGGACCACAGCGCCCGCCCGAGGGGGAGTCAGGACCCCGACCCAACCCCCGAACCGGAACCTTGGCGCTCAGGCGCCGCGCTTGCGCGCCTGGCGCAGCAGGATGAGGCGGGAGCTGCGGAAGATGCGCCGCCGACCGCTGATCGTGTTGGTCACGTCCCACGCCGGGTCGCCTGGCTCGGGTGTGGACACCGGGCCGACAACCGTCCACACGCCGCTCTCCCCCGCGCGTGGACGCCGGACCTTGACCTGACTCCCCTTCTGGATCAGCTCGGATTCAGGGATGAGCTGCGCCTGCTCTCCCATCGCTCCACTCCTCTCGCCTTCGTCGCTCATCGCGTCTCCTGTCGAACGTGTGTTCGATACTATGCCCAGCCGCCAGCCTTGTCGAGTCCTGACGGGAACCTGGGGACAACTCGTGCGGCGCGACCCTATCGCACCTGGGTCGGGCGCTCAGGAACGGCCCGGCCCGGCTCGCGGCCGGCGGAGCAGGCCCGGCTCGCGGCCCGGCTCGCGGCCGGCGAAGCAGGCCCGGGCCTTGGCTCAGCTTGCGGAGGAGGCCTGGGCCCCGGCGTGGACGGGCGCGTGCGCGGATTTGACGGCTTCACCGAGGGATGATCGGCGCCTCCGGTCCGGCGACCGACTCCAACGGCTCGGGCTCGGGCTCCGGGAGCTCGACCGCGCCGGCTCCGGTGAAGGGCTTCGGCCGGCGGCGCGAGGGCGCGCCCGCCCCGCCGCCGCGCCCGCGGTAGACGAGCAGGCCGTTGATCGGGTCTGGGACGGCGTCCAGGGCGGCACGGACACTGGGGAGGTCGCGATAGGCCTCCCACTGCTCGTCCCGTTCGAAGGCGACCTCGAGCACGACGCCCCAGCGGTGCTCGTGCCACACCCAGTCGACGGCGCCGTTGGAGATCGCCGACTCGATCAGCGACGAGCTGTGCGCGTCCTTCCAGGGGCGCGCCGGGAACGCTCCGTCGAAGACCTCGATCGACCACCATTCCGCCATGGCCCTACCGTAACCCCAGACCTCCCCCCTGCCCAGAGGGTTCCGCCCAGTCCGGGCGGCGGCGGCCAGCTCGGCCATGGCGCCGATGCGGCCGACGAGCCGCTCGTTCTCGCCGTCGCCGTAGGACGAGCCGGTGTCGAGCAGGGTCACGCCCAAGTCCAGGGCGCGATGGATGGTGCGGACCGACTCGGCCTCGTCGGCCGGTCCATAGGCGTCGGACAAGCTCGTGCAACCAAGCCCGACCGGGGAGGTGGCCAAGCCGCTCCGCCCGAGGACCCGCTGCTTCATGGCTGTCTCCAGCAGTTGGAAGGTGCGTTGCCAGGACAGTGCGGCAGCAGCCAAGATCGCTGGCGCTCGGGGCACGACGGTGGCGGCGGCCGCGACCAGGTCGGCGGGCCGGGCGATCCGGTAGCCGTCGCGGGCGACGTCGACGCGCAGGACGCGGCGGCCGGTCGCCGGTCGGAGCCGATCGCTGGCTCGGGAAGGATGCGCGGATGCTCCCCGGCTCGGGGAAAGATGTGCGAATCACCCCATTGCGTGTGTCCGTCCGGTCTCTTTATGGTCTGACAATGACCACGACGCCGCGCTCAGCGCCCACCCTCGCGCCCGCCTTCGACCTCGACCGCTTTCTCCAGCTTCCGCGGGTGTCAGGGCTGGCCCTGGCCCCTGACGGGCGCCGCCTGGTGGCCGCCGTCGCGACCGCCGCCCCGGACGGCAAGCGCTTCGTGACCGCGCTGTGGGAGCTCGACCCGGACGGCGAGCGCCCGCCCCGCCGGCTGACGCGGTCCGCGCCGGGAGAGAGCGGCGCCGCCTTCCTCCCCGACGGCTCGGTGCTGTTCACCTCGACCCGGCCCGACCCGGACGCCGACCACCATGACGACGATGAGGTGGCCTCGCTGTGGCTGCTGCCCGCCGGCGGCGGGGAG
>DASYQW010000406.1 GCA_036005065.1 Candidatus Methylomirabilota bacterium
GGGGGGTCTCGGAAGACCCCCCCGATGCCCCCCCCTCTCGGGTTGGGTGGGAGGGCGCGGATGCTCCGCCGCCGCTCGGAGCGGAACACCAGGCGTAGGCGGTCAGGTGATCGCGACGCGCCTGACTAATCCGACACCTCCTGGCCGCCGGTCAGTGCCGGCGGACGCCGGCCTTCGAGCCGGTGACCAGCCCCACCACCGCGCCGATGATCCCCGGGACACCGGCCAGCACGACGAAGGCCACCGCGAAGCGGACGAGCCAGCTCCCCGTGCTTCCCATGGACGCGGCCGCGGAAGCCGGCGACGCGACCGGCGAGATCGTCGACTCGATTCCCACGAACAGCGGCCGCCCGACGTCCGGCATCGCGGCCAGGAGAAAGAACGCGTACATCGCCAGGAAGGCGCCCGGCGCGGCCCACTTGACCCAGAGGGCGACGGGATCCGTCAGGATGTCGCGCAGGAAGGTCAGCATCCCGACCGGGACCACGAACAGGGTGAGGACCAGGTAGACGTGCGGGAGCCAACCGGCCCCGGTCGCCTCGGTGAGGAACTTCCAGTAGGCCGACGGCTTGTCGAACCCGCCGAGCAGCCCGACCGCGAGGACGATCACCACCCAGACGAATCCGACGCCGATGAACAGCCGGGCCAGGCCCTCCCCGCTCATCTCCGCCTCCTTGGCCCGCCCCGCGCCCCGGGTCAGCCCGCTGCGCGGTCGATCGCGGCTACTCCCACTCGATGGTGCTGGGCGGCTTCGACGAGATGTCGTAGACGACGCGGTTGACGCCCTTGACCTCGTTGATGATCCGCGTCGAGATCCGTCCGAGCAACTCGTACGGGAGCCGGGCCCAGTCGGCGGTCATCGCATCCTGGCTCACGACCGCCCGGAGCGCGACGACCTGGGCGTATGTCCGGAAGTCCCCCATCACCCCGACCGTCCGTACCGGGAGCAGGACGGCGAAGGCCTGCCAGAGCTCGCGCCCGAGCCCGGCCGTCTCGACCTCCTGTTGCACGATCGCGTCCGCCTCCCGGACCAGCAGGAGGCGCTCCTCGGTGACCTCCCCGAGAATGCGGACAGCCAGCCCGGGGCCGGGGAACGGCTGGCGCCACACGATCTCCCGCGGAAGCCCGAGCAGCGCGCCGACCTCCCGCACTTCGTCCTTGAAGAGCTCGCGGAGCGGCTCGATCAGCACGAAGCCCAGGTCGGCCGGCAGCCCGCCGACGTTGTGATGCGTCTTGATCGTCGCCGAGGGCCCGCGAAACGACAACGATTCGATCACGTCGGGATAGAGGGTGCCCTGGGCGAGAAACGGGACGCGCCCGAGCCGCCGGGCTTCTTCGCGGAACACCGCGATGAACTCCGCCCCGATGCGCTTGCGCTTCTCTTCGGGATCCGTGACGCCGGTCAGGCGCTCGAGGAAACGCCTGGCCGCATCGGCGTAGACGAGATTCATCCGGAAGTGCTCGCGGAAGGTCCGGCGCACCGACTCGCCCTCGCCCTGGCGGAGGAGCCCGTTGTCGACGAAGACGCAGTGGAGCTGGTCCCCGATCGCCCGGTGGACGAGCGCGGCCACCACCGCGGAGTCGACGCCACCGGAGAGCGCGCACAGGACGCGCTCCTCACCGACCTGCGCCCGGATGCCCTCGACGGCCTGGTCCACGAAGGACGCCATCGACCATCCCGGGGTGAGCCGGGCGACCCGGAACAGGAAGTTCTCCAGCACGCGGCGGCCCTGCGGGGTATGCGCCACCTCGGGGTGGAACTGAACCGCGTAGAGGGGCCGGTCGGTGGCGGCCATGGCGGCCACCGGGCAGTTGGGGGTACCCGCCAGCGGCCGGAACCCCGGGGGCGCCGCCAGCACGGCATCGCCGTGGCTCATCCAGACCGTGATGCGATCCTCGCGCTCGGGCACGACGCCTTCGAGCAGGGGATCCGACGCCTGAAGCTGCAGCTCGGCCCGTCCGTACTCCCGCTGCTGGACCGGGACCACCTTTCCGCCGAGCAGGGCGGCCATCGCCTGCATGCCGTAGCAAATGCCCAGGACCGGGATCCCCGCCTCGAAGAGCGGCGTGGGCGGCAATGGAGAGCCCGTATCGTAGACGCTGGCGGGACCGCCGGAGAGGATGACCGCCTGATACTCGCGGAGTCGCTCGAGCGGGACGGTCGGCGGGAAGATCTCCGAGTAGACGTGCGCCTCGCGGACCCGGCGTGCGATCAGCTGCGTGTACTGCGACCCGAAATCGACGACCGCGACCCGGTCCATCCGCCCCGTGCCCGGCGCCTGGCCGGGACCCTCACGCCTCACGTCCGTCTCCGGCGCGCCTGCGACACGACGCATCGACCCCTCCCGGCCGGGCCGCCGGGCCGACCGCAGCCTACTTGCCCATGCCGACGCGCTGGGCCTTCTGGAAGATCTTGCCCTCCGTCTTGATGGCCGGCGCGATGATGAGCTCGGTCAGCTGGAACTCCCGGATCGTCCGGGCGCCCACTGACCCCATGCAGGTCCGGAGGGCGCCGATGAGGTTCATGGTGCCGTCGTCCGTGAACGCGGGCCCGAACAGGATCTGCTCGAGCGACCCGACCACCCCGACCCGGATCCGGGTGCCGCGGGGCAGGTTCGAGTGGGGCGTGGCCATCCCCCAGTGGTACCCGCGCCCGGGGGCCTCCAGCGCCCGCGCGAACGCCGAGCCGATCATCACGGAGTCGGCCCCGGCCGCCAGCGCCTTGCAGATGTCGCCGCCGGTCGTCATGCCCCCGTCGGTGATGATCGGCACGTACCGGCCGCTCTGCTTCCAGTAGAAGTCGCGGGCCGCCGCGGCGTCGGCGGTCGCGGTCACCTGCGGCACGCCGAGTCCGAGGACCTCGCGGGTCGTGCAGGCGGCCCCGGGGCCGACGCCGATCAGCAGCGCGTCGACGCCGGTCTGCATCAGCTCGAGGGTCGCCTCGTAGGTCACGCAGTTGCCGACGATGAGGGGAATGGACAGGTCGCGCTTGAGCTTCCGGAAGTCGAGCGGCTCGTACTCCGTCGCGACGTGACGGGCCGTCGTCACGGTGGACTGGACCACGAAGAAGTCGGCGCCGGCTTCCTCGGCGAGTTTCGAGAAGCGCATGGCGCGCTGCGGGATCGAGGAAACGATGACGGACCCCCCGCCCTTCTTGATCTCGCTGACCCGCTGGTAGATCAGCTCCTCCTTGATCGGCTCCCCGTAGATCGACTGGATGATGCGCGTCGCCTCTTCCTGGCTCGAGGAGATGATGCGCTCGATCACCTCGTCCGGGTTCTCGTAGCGTGTCTGGATCCCTTCCAGGTTCAGGACCGCCAGGCCGCCCAGTCGGCCCATCTCGGTGGCGAACCGTGAATCCGCCACGCCGTCCATGGCCGCCGCCAGGATCGGAAGCTCGACGCGCCGCCCGCACAGTTCCCAGGAGACGTCCACCTCGTTCGGGTTCACCGTGATGAGCCCCGGCACCAGGGCGATGTCGTCGAACCCGTAGGCGATCCGCGCCTTTCGTCCTCGACCGATCCACATCCCCATGCCGTCACTCCTCCTCAGGCTGGCTCGCGTGGCCGACCGCTGCCCTACCCCTAGGGATGTCCCGCGACCCCGACCACAACATATTGGGAATTATAGGGGGCCGCGCCGGGGACTGTCAAGCCTTCCCGGGGGCCCTCCCGTGCCAGCGCTCCCAGATGAGCCGGAGGCCTTCCAACGTGAGGTCAGGATTGACCACCTCGATCGACCGGGCGACGTGGTGCATCAGGGAGACGAGCCCGCCGGTCGCCACCACCATGGGCGTCCCCTCCATCTCGGCCCGGATGCGGTCGACCAGGCCATCCACCAGGCCCGCGTACCCGTAGATGATTCCCGACTGGACGTTCGTCACGGTGTTCCGGCCGATCGCCTCCTTCGGGCGCGTCAGGTCGACCCGGAAGAGCCGAGCCGCCTTCGACGTGAGCGCCTCGGTGGCGATGGCAATGCCGGGCGCGATGGCGCCGCCGATGAACTCGCCCCGCGGCGAGACGCAATCGAAGACGGTGGCGGTCCCGAAGTCGACGATGATCAACGGGGGGCGGTAGAGCTCCACGCCGGCCACGACCTTGACCACCCGATCGGGGCCCACCTCGCGCGGGTAGTCCACCAGGATCGGGACGGGCACGTTGACGCCGGGCTCGACCACCAGGGCGCTGACCCCGAAGTAGCGGCTCGCCATCTCCTCCAGGGTCCCCTGGACTCGCGGAACCGTCGAGGAGATGGCCACGCCGGCGATGGCGCCCGGATCGATCCCGCGGGCCCGCAGGAGGCTCCGGGTGAAGACGCCATACTCGTCGGCCGTCTGCTCGCGCCGGCTCGTCAGTCGCGAAGATGCCACCAGGCGCCGGTCGTCGTAGACTCCCAGCTTGGTGTTGGTGTTGCCGACGTCGATGACCAGGAGCATCAGTTCAGGAACGTGTCGTAGCGGGCGGCGAGGCGGCCCAGCACCGCGGCCAGCAGGGCCTCCCGTCGGACCTCGGCCGCCAGCTCGGCCAGCGAGACCGCGCGCCCCACGAGATCATGCGGCCACTCCTCGCGCCGCTGAGCCACGTTGATCCCGATCCCCAGGATCACGAACGGACCGGGTCCCACGACCCCCTCGGCCAGGACGCCGGCGAGCTTCTTGTCCGCGACCAGCACGTCGTTCGGCGACTTGACCCGGGCCCGGACGCCCGCCGCTGCCTCGACCGCCTCCACCACCGCCGCGGCCGCCACCGTGCTCAGCTCGGGCCAGCGCCCCGCGGGGAGCGGAGGACGCAGCAGACAGGAGACGAGGACCGAGCTGCCCGGTGGCGCCGTCCAGACGCGACCTCGCTGCCCGCGGCCGGCGCCCTGGTAGTCGGCGAGCACCACCGTGCCCTCCGGCGCCCCGGCCTCGGCGAGGCGGCGGCAGACCGCCTGGGTGGACTCGACAGCCGTGAAGGCGAGGAGCGGGCCGCCGAACCGCCCGCCCGGGAGGCAGCCCGCGAAGCGGCCGGTCAGCGCGGAGTCGGGCGCCGGGTCAAGCGGAGGCGCCGTCCAGCCCATCCAGCCGCTCCAGCGCCTCCCGCAGCTTGGTCCGCCTGGCCGCCTCTTCGGCCTGACGGGCCTCCTCGCGGGCGACCACGTCGGCCGGGGCGCGCTGCCGGAATTCCGCGCGACCGAGCTTGCCCTCGAGTCGGGCGAGCTCTGCCTCCGCCCGCTCGACTTCCCGCGCGAGGCGCCGTCGTTCGGCGGAGAGATCGACGACGCCCTCCAGGGGAATGTACACCTCGCACCCCTCGGCCAGCGCCAGCGCCGATTGGGGCGGCCGCGTGGCGGCGGCATCCACGCGGACCTCCGCGCGGGCCAGGGCGCCCAGCTGAGCCGTCGCGCTCTCCAGCACCGCGGCCCGGGCGGCGTCCGGCGGCCGGACGATCACCGTGAGACTCCGGGCGGGCGGGATCTGCATCTCGCTCCGCACGTTCCGGACCGCCGCCACCACGGCCATCAGGAGCCGCATCTCGGCCTCGGCCGCCGCATCGATCCCCTGCCGCTTCGGGCGAGGATAGCGAGCCACCATGACGTGGGCCACCGCCCCGCGTCCCTTGGGCAGCCGCTGCCACACCTCCTCGGTCAAGAACGGCATGAAGGGGTGGAGGAGCCGGAGCGTCGTCTCGAGGACGTCCAGCAAGGTGGCCTGCGTCCGGGCCCGGGCCGCCGGGTCTTCCCCGCGATAGAGGACGAGCTTCGACCACTCGACGTACCAGTCGCAGTACTCGTGCCACAGGAACTGGTAGATCGCGCCGGCCGCGTCGTTGAAGCGGTAGGCCGAGAGGGCGCGCCGGACCTCGGCCACCGTCCCGGCCAGCCGGCTGAGGATCCAGCGGTCGGCCAGGGCGGGCCGCGCCTTCCGGGCCAGGGCCGGCCGGTAGTCGCCCAGGTTCGACAGCACGAAGCGCGCCGCGTTCCAGATCTTGTTGGCGAAGTTCCGGTACCCCTCGATGCGCTCGCCCGACAGGCGGATCTCCCGTCCCTGGGCGGCCAGGGCGGCCAGCGTGAAGCGCAGGGCATCGGTGCCGTACTGGTCCATGACCTCGAGAGGATCGATCGCGTTTCCCCGGGACTTCGACATCTTCTGCCCCTCGATGTCGCGGACGAGGGCGTGGATGTAGACGTCCCGGAAGGGCACCTCGCCCATCACCCGGAGGCCGAACATCATCATGCGAGCGACCCAGAAGGACAGGATGTCGTAGCCGGTCACCAGGCAGGCGGTCGGGTAGAAGGTATGGAGCTCCGGGGTGTCGCGGGGCCAGCCCAGCGTCGAGAAGGGCCAGAGCCCCGAGGAAAACCACGTGTCGAGGACGTCCGGGTCCTGGCGGAGCGGTCCGGCGCACTGCGGGCACTCGGTGAGATCCTCCCGCGAGACGTGGGTCGAGCCGTCGGCGTCGCAGTACCAGACCGGGAGCCGATGCCCCCACCAGAGCTGCCGGGAGATGCACCAGTCGCGGATGTTCTCCATCCACGCGTAGTAGGTCTTCACCCACGTCCGGGGCACGATCCGGGTTCGCCCCTCGCGGACGGCCTTGATCGCCGGCTCGGCCAGGGGCTTGGTCCGGACGTACCACTGCTTGGAGACCAGGGGCTCCACCACCGTCCGGCAGCGGTAGCAGACGCCGACCCGGTGCTGGTACGGCTCGGTCTTTTCGAGCAAGCCGAGCGCTCGCAGATCCTCGACGATCCGCTGGCGGGCCTCGAACCGATCGAGGCCGGCGTACTTCCCGGCCTGCGCGTTCATCCGGCCGTCGGCGTCGATGACCTGGCGGACCTCCAGGCCGTGCCGCCGCCCGATCTCGAAGTCGGCCGGGTCGTGGCCCGGGGTCACCTTGACGACACCGGTCCCGAACTTGGGGTCCACCGCGCTGTCGGCGACGACCTTCATCTCGATGGTGCCCTCGACCGACGGGATCGTGAGCGTCCGGCCGACGTACTGCGCGTAGCGCTTGTCCTTCGGATGGACGGCCAGGGCGGTGTCGCCGAGCTTGGTCTCGGGACGCACGGTGGCCAGGGTGAGCGGCCCGTACTTGAGGTAGTAGAGCTCGGCGTCCCGCTCCTCGTGCTCGACCTCGAGGTCCGACAGCACCGTCTGGCAGCGCAGACACCAGTTCACGATGTAGTCGCCGCGGTAGATCAGCCCCTCTTCCCACAGCCGCACGAAGACTTCCCGCACCGCCGCCGCCAGACCCGGATCCATGGTGAAGCGCTCGCGCTCCCAATCGCAGGACGCGCCGAGCCGCCGGAGCTGGCGGAGGATGGTGCCGCCGGACTCCTCCTTCCACTGCCAGACCCGCTTGACGAACGCCTCGCGCCCGAGCGCCTCCCGGCTCGTCCCCTCGGCCGCCAGCTGTCGCTCCACCACGACCTGGGTAGCGATCCCGGCGTGATCGGTGCCCGGCTGCCAGAGCGTGTTGAAGCCGTCCATCCGCCTCCAGCGGATCAGGATGTCCTGGAGCGTGTTGTTGAGGGCGTGGCCAATGTGCAGGGAGCCGGTGACGTTGGGAGGCGGGATGACGATGGCATACGGCCGGGTCTTGGCGAACGGGTCCGCTCGGAAGTACCCCCGCTCTTCCCACACGCGGTACCAGCGCTCCTCCACCTGGCGCGGGTCGTAGCGGTCCGGGAGGACCTCTCCGGGGAGAGAGTGGCTCACGGATCTCTCGGGCACGAACGTCATTGTAGCATCGGCGCCCGACATTTACACGCCAGCAGGCCTTCCGTACAATGACCCGGAGGTTCCGGTGAAGACACTCGACCGCTACATCTGGAAGGAACTCACTCCGCCCTTTCTCGTCGGGCTGTTCGTCCTCACGTTCCTCCTCCTTCTCGACAAGATCTTCGACCTCATCGACCTCATCATCAACAAGGGCGTCCCGGTCCACCTCGTCCTGCTGCTGCTCGCGTACATCTTGCCGGCGTTCCTGGTGCTGACGATCCCGGTCGGCTTCCTGCTGGCCATCCTGATCGCCTTCGGCCGCTTCTCGGCTGACATGGAGATCGTGGCGCTCAAGGCCTCCGGCGTGAGCCCGCTGCGCCTCCTGCGGCCGGTGATCCTGTTCGGCGTCGCCACCGCGGCGGTCACCGCCTTCCTCATGATCGAGGCCGTCCCCCGCGCCAACTACGCCTTCAAGTCGCTCATCTTCGACATCCTCCGCACCCAGGCCACCGTGGGGATCAAGGAGCGGATCTTCAACGACACCTTCGGGCAGTTCGTGATCTACGTGGAGGAGATGGCGACCGATCACCTCGGGCTCCGAAACGTCTTCGTCGCCGACGAGCGCAACCCGGAGCTGCTCCGGGTGGTCACTGCTCAGGAGGGCCGGCTCCTGTCCGACGAGGTGAACCAGCGCGTGACCCTTCGGCTGGAGAACGGCACCGTCCACGAGACCGTCCCCCGTACCTTCCAGACCTACCGCCAGGTGCAGTTCCGCCTCTACGACCTCACGCTCACCCTGGAGAACCCGCTGGTGCGGGCCGGAGAGGCCCCCAAGGGCGACCGCGAGATGACGATTCAGGAGCTCCAGGACAATGCCGACGAGGCGGTGCGGGCCGGCGCGAACCCGAACCCTTACTGGGTGGAGATCCACAAGAAGTACGCGATCCCGACCGCCTGCCTCGTCTTCGCCGTGCTGGGCGTCCCGCTCGGGATCCGCGCCCACCGGGGCGGCCGCTGGGCCGCATTCGTCCTCCTGCTGCCCATCGTCCTCTTCTACTATGTGGCGCTGACCCTGGGCGAGCAGATGGGCGACAACGGCCGAATGCCGCCCTGGCTCGCCATGTGGGGCCCTAACCTGGTGATCGGCGCGCTGGCGCTCTATCTGCTCCGGTCGAGCATCAAGGAGCGCCCCCTCCCGCTCACCGCCCTGGCCCAGCGGATCGCCTGGAAGCTGGCCTGGCAGGTCCGCCGCCAGCTCGCCCGGCGGCGGCACCGGCGCGGGGTGCCGCACCACGGCCGGGTCCGGCGAGGCCGGCGGGTCGCGCGCAGCAATGCCATCCACATCGTCGACCGCTATCTGAGCCGCGAGTTCCTGACGCTCTTCGTGTACGGGTTGGCGCTGGTCACGGTCATCGTGATCATCGGGGACCTCATGACGACGCTCGACCGGTACCTCCGGCAGAAGCCGCCCCTCTGGTACATCATCGAGCACTTCGTCTACCGCACGCCGCCCTTCGTGTACCAGGGCCTGCACATCGTCGTGCTGATGAGCACGATCCTGCTCTTCCTGAATCTGTCCCGGAGCAACGAGCTGACGGCGCTCAAGGCCGGCGGGATCAGTCTCTACCGCGTGAGCCTGCCCATCTTCGGCCTGGCCGCCCTGGTGACGCTGGGCTCGCTGTCCTTCCAGGAGACCATGCTGCCGATCTTGAACCAGAAGGGCGTCGAGGTCGACGAGATCAAGATCAAGCGCCGGACGCTCCCCCAGCTCCAGAAGCGCACCCAGATCTGGTACCGGGGCCGGGAAGGCCCGGCTCGCGAGAGCCGCCTCTATCACATGGAGCTGCTCGATCCGGCCAACCTCGAGATGAGCGGGGTCTCGGTCTACGAGGTCGGCGCCGACTTCGCGGTCCGCCGCCGGTGGGACGCCCGCAGCATGCGCTGGCGCGAGCTCGACCAGTCCTGGGAGCTCAGGGACGGGTTCCTGCGCGAGTTCGAGGTGGGGAAGGCGGACCGGGTTCAGCCGTTCCGGACGACCAGCGTCCGGCTGCCGGAGCGGTTCGACGACTTCGCCCAGATCCCCAAGGCGCCGGACGTGATGAACTACGCCGAGCTCAAGGCGTACATCACCCGACTGCAGGAAAGCGGGCACAAGGTGGCCAAGTACCTCGTCGACCTCTACTCCAAGGTCGCCTACCCGTTCGCGCACCTCATCATGGCGCTGGTCGGCATTCCCTTCGCGCTGCAGTCCCCCCGGGGAGGCCGTGTCATCGGGATCGTGCTGTGCCTGGCCCTCGGCCTCGGCTATTTCCTGGTGCACTCGGCGGCGCTGGCGCTCGCCCGCACGGAGATCCTGCCGCCGATGGTGGCCGCCTGGGCCGCGAACTTCCTCTTCGCCACCCTGGGCCTGTTCCTCTTCCTCCGCGCCCGCACCTGAGGGCGCTCCCGGGTCACGCGCTCAGGGACCTCTCGGACTAAGCCGCGCGCAGCGTGTCGCTGCTCCGCTCCGAGCGGCGGCTCTTGCCGCCGCAAGTTTTCCCGGGGGAGGTCTCGGAGGGGGCCGTCGAGGCCCCCTCCGATGATTCAGAAGGCGATGAGGGAGAACTTCAGCAGGCTCTTCAGGACGTCCAGGAAGGCGTAGCCGGCCACCTTCGCGCCGCTGGCCGGCACGACCACCACGTCCTGTGGCTGCAGCGTCACGTCCTGCGTCCGGTCCCCCGCCATCACCGCCTTGAGGTCGATCCCCCCCATCTCCTGCCGCTCCCCCGTCGGGAGCGTCCGGATGATCTTCACCTCACCCCCCGCCAGCCTCGTCACCCCCCCGGCCTCCGTCAGCGCCTTCGACACCGTCGTCTCCCGCTTCAGCGTGTACGCCCCCCGCTTCTCCACCTCGCCCGCCACGTAGTAGGCGTTGGCCTCCGGCACGTACACCGCGTCCCCCGCCTCCACCACCACGTTCTGCCGCGGGTCTCCCGTCCGCATCAGCGTGTCCAGGTCCACCGC
>DASYQW010000407.1 GCA_036005065.1 Candidatus Methylomirabilota bacterium
CGGCACCGGGCCGGCCGGAGGAACGCGAAGTCTCCGAGGCCCACGGTCGGGGCGATGCCGAGGTACCAGGCGACGCGCCCGTCGGCGGCCGCGACCCGGCCCCCGACCGCGCTGCCGAACGAGTAGCCTGCGACGGCCAGCTTCGCCACCCTACCGCCCAGGGTCTCCGCGAGGAACGCGAGCGCTCCGGCGACGTCCGCCTCCTCGGCGTGTCCGCCCCCGTGCGTCCCTTCGCTCCGGCCGACGCCCCGGAAGTTGAAGGCCAGCGTCGTGTAGCCGGCGTCCTGGAAAGCCTGCTCCGCCGTCAGGATGACCGGCGTGAGCATGGAGCCGCCGTAGAGCGGATGCGGGGGGCACAGCGCCACGGCACGGTCGGGGTCGCCGACCCGGAGCCGGCCCTCGAGCCGCAGCCCGTCCTCGGAGAGGAAGCGGACGAGCCTGGCGTCCAGGGGAAGCCGGAAGGGCACGAACGCGAGCGTCGCCCAGCGGCGCGCCGGCAGCCCGGGGACCGCCTACCCCGCTGTCGGATTAACCGCGCGCACCGTCCGGCTGAGTCGCCACGCTCATGGTGGGGGTGTGTCTGGGAGGGGGCCCGGACGGGCGAAGCCCGCCCAATCAATGGCCCCCTCCCACGATCTACGCCACGATGGCCGGGTCGAAGCGCAGGACCACGTAGCCCCCGACGGCCCCGGCGCCGAAGCCCGGACCGAAGATCCGCATCGGGCGCGAGATCACGCCCTCCCGGACCGCGTCGTGGAGCGCGATGGGAATGCTGGCCGAGGACGTGTTGCCCACCCGGTCGATGTTGAAGTAGAGCTGCCCGGGCGCCACTCCCGCCGACTGGGCCAGACTGGTCACCATGGTCTGGTTCGCCTGGTGAGGCACGATCAGCTCGATGGCGTCCATGAGTGACCCTTCCCCGCCTTCCGGGTGGGGCAGCGCGCGGAGCTCACCGATCATCTGGAAGAGGTAGCGCTTGACGAGCGCCTTCACCTCGGGGCCGTACACGGTGATGTTGTTGTCGAACTCGGGGTTCGGCCAGATGATGGAGTCGACCTCGCTCATCGGACCGCTGGCGTACGTCTGGAAGAACTCGATGTCGGGCGGCGCGCCGATCGGAGCCGGGCCCACCACCAGCGCCGCCGCCCCGTCGCCGAAGATCATCCGGGACGTCCGCACCGTCCCGATCTTGTCGGAGAACTTCTCGCCGCACACGACGAGCACCGGCCGCTCGACCTCCTGGAGGAGCCGCACGGCCTCGGCGACCCCGTAGGGCAGCCCGGCGCAGGCGGCCACGATGTCGCAGGAGGCGTGGGTCTGGAACATGCCGAGCTGGCCGGAGAGCCAGGTGGCGACCGACGGCATCATCTTGACGCTGGTGCACGAGCAGAACACCACCGCCCCGATCTCTTCGGGCCGGCGTCCGCACTTGTCGAGGGCCTGCTGGGCCGCCAGGAGCGAGATGTGGTCGAGGTCCAGCTCGGTATAGCGCCGCTCGCGGATGCCGGTCTTCTGGGAGATCTCCTCGGCCGTCATCGGAGACCAGCAGTAGGCGGCGTTGCGGATCAGATCGTCGTTGGTGCACGCGCGCTCGCCCTTGTAGATGGCCAGGGCCTCGAGCCGCGGCATGACGGCGAACCGCTTGCGGACGTCCACGGGGGGATACGGCGTGACGGGCGGGCGCGCCGGGGCCGGGGCCGGCCGGCGGGGCCGTACCCGCTGCCCGGCGTTCACCCGCCGGATGAACTGGAGAACTTCGTCGCTGCGCGGCTGGAAGACCACGACGAAGTCGTCGTCGTGGAGCTTGCCCACCTCGGTGGCCCGGGTCTTGGCCCGGTCCCACCGGTACTGGTTGTGGAGGACCATCGCCTGGCGGAGGAGCGCCTCCAGCTCGGGCACCTCGTGGGCGCACTCGATGATGTCGCTGTGACCGTAGCCCGGGTAGTCGGGATCGTGGTCGAGCAGGTGATAGGTGAGATTCCGGGGATCACGGAGGATCTCGGCCACGGTGGGCTTGATGGGGGGAAGCTCCGCGCCGGAGCCCTTCTTGTGACGAAACACGTCGAGGAGGATGGAGAAGACCTTGTCCTCCGTCCCCGCGTCCCACGAGGGCGACAGCCCGCGGTAGCCGGCCTCGATCGCCGCGCTCAGCTCGGCCGCCTCCCACGGGCGGTACACCGGCAGGAAGACGTCATCCCGCCCCCGGGGTACGTCCCGCCAGCGGGTCGGGCGCTTCACGTACATGGTCAGCGCGTAGCGGTTCACCCAGAAGAGGTTGAGGGCGAGGTCCCGCAAGAGCTCGTAGCGCCCGCGATAGCTCCGGGACTCGACCCGCGCCACGATGTCCGTCTCGGTGGGCGCCTTCTCCTCGAAGTCCCGCTTGATGACGGCAGCGAACTGCTCGAGGGTCTCGAAGATCGAGAAGTCGAGCTCCGGGAAGAAGTTGGACGGGAAGACCAGGCGGCCGTATCGGTTCAGGATGAACGGCTTCATGCGTAGGACCTCATCGGCAGTGGAATACCTGCACCACGCGCGGACCCGACCGCGTCGGCCTCGCCACGGCGCGAATCGACCGCGGACGGGCGTCCGCGCCGAGGCCATTCTAGCAGACCGCCGGGGCCGCCGACAGGGGCCGCGGGGTCCGCCGCCGCCCCGTTGGGCGCTTGACACCTTCCCGCGGACTGGACTATAAAAAAGGCACTCGCTGGCCTCGTGCTCGATCGAGTATCGATTCCGCGAGATCGCTGTTCCCGCGCGGCCTTAGCCGTGATCGACTGGCGCGGGCGCCGGTCGGCCCGGCCTGGTCAGACCGGCGGCCGATCCTCCGGGCGGACGGACGAGCGGCGGGACCCCTGGGGCACGCGCCGGGGTTCTGGTGACAGAGCGACATGGCTACGCTTCTCGACGTTCGAGGGCTGAGCACTCACTTCGCCACCCGAGGCGGCATCGTCCGCGCGGTGGACGACGTGTCGTGGGACGTCGAGGAGGGCGAGACGGTCGCCCTGGTCGGCGAGTCGGGATGCGGCAAGAGCGTCAGCGCGCTCTCGATCATGCGCCTGATCCCGGGCCCGGGCGGGCGGATCGTCGGCGGTCAGGTCTGCTTCAAGGGCCGCGATCTCCTGGCCCTCTCCGAGGAGGAGATGCGACGCGTCCGGGGCCGCGAGATCGCCATGATCTTCCAGGAGCCGATGACCTCGCTCAACCCGGTGCTCTCGATCGGCCGTCAGCTCACCGAGGGCCTCGAGATCCACCTGAGGATGCCGGTCGCCGAGGCCCGCCGCCGCGCCGTGGAGCTGCTGGCCCTGGTCGGCATCCCGGATCCCGAGCGCCGCCTCGCCCAGTATCCGCACCAGTTCAGCGGCGGCATGCGGCAACGGATGATGATCGCCATGGCGCTGGCCTGTAACCCCTCGCTGATCCTGGCCGACGAGCCGACCACGGCGCTGGACGTCACCATCCAGGCGCAGATCCTCCAGCTCATGAAGGACCTCTCCCGCCGGCTGAGCGTGGCCATGCTCATGATCACGCACAACCTCGGCGTGGTCGCCCGGTACGCGGACCGGGTCAACGTCATGTACGCGGGGAAGATCGTCGAGCGCGGAAGCGCCCGCGAGCTCTACGCGAACCCCCGGCATCCCTACACGCTCGGCCTGCTCCGCTCGGTCCCGCGGCTGGACGAGCCCCGGCGGGAGCGCCTCCAGCCGATCGAAGGGCAGCCGCCCGACCTCACCCGCCTGCCACCGGGCTGCGCCTTCACGGCCCGCTGCGCCTTCCGCGTGGAGCGGTGCCCGGTCGACCGGCCCCCGCTGCGCCCCATCGGCGCCGACCGGCACCTGAGCGCCTGCTGGGAGGCCGAGCGCCTCGCCGGACGGGCCGAGGCGGTGGCGCGGTGATCGAGGGGACGGATGTCCTCCTCGAGGTGCGCGATCTGGTCAAGCACTTCCCCATCGGCGGCGGGCTCTTCGGCGGGCCCCGGGCGCTGATCCGCGCGGTCGACGGGGTCAGCTTCGCGATCCGGCGCGGCGAGACCCTCGGCCTCGTCGGCGAGTCCGGGTGCGGCAAGACCACCACGGGCCGGTGCATTCTTCAGCTGGAGCGGCCGACGAGCGGCGCCGTCGTCTTCGAGGGCCGCGAGCTCAGCGGGCTCGGTCCGGCCGAGCTGCGGCGCGTGCGCCGCCGCCTGCAGGTGATCTTCCAGGATCCCTACAGCTCGCTGAACCCCCGCATGACGGTGGGCCAGATCCTCGCCGAGCCCCTGGCCGTCCACCGGATCGTCACCGACCCCGCCGCCCGGGCCGCGCGCGTCCGCGCGCTCCTCTCCCACGTCGGGCTCCTCCCGCAGCACGCCGACCGCTACCCCCACCAGCTCTCCGGTGGGCAGCGGCAGCGCGTCGGTATCGCCCGGGCGCTGGCGATGGAGCCGTCCCTCATCGTCTGCGACGAGCCGGTGTCGGCGCTCGACGTCTCCATCCAGGCGCAGATCATCAACCTGCTCGAGGACCTGCAGGCCGAGTTCGGCCTGACCTACCTCTTCATCGCCCACGACCTGTCGGTCGTCCGCCACATCTCGGACCGGGTCGCCGTGATGTACCTCGGCAAGATCGTCGAGCTGGCCGACCGCAAGGCGCTCTACGACGATCCCCTCCATCCCTACACCCGGGCGTTGCTCGCGGCCGTGCCCATCCCGGACCCCGTGCTCGAGGCGCAGCGAGAACGCCTCGTGCTCCGGGGGGAGGTGCCGAGTCCGCTCAATCCCCCTTCGGGCTGCGTGTTCCACCCGCGGTGCCCGATCGCCATCGACCGCTGCCGCGCGGTGCTACCAGAGCTCCGGGAGATCAAGCCCGGGCACTGGGCGGCCTGCATCCTGGCATGAACCGGAGGTGACCCCGATGGGCCGACTGGCATCCCTGGTCCTGACCCTGGGCCTCGTGACGGCGTTCCCGGCCGCGGCCCAGACGCCGCGGACCGGCGGCGAGCTGATCTTCGTCGTCCCCGCCGAGCCGCCGTCCTACGACGCCCACCGGGAAAACACCTTCGCCTTGATCCACCCGGCGGCTCCGCACTACAGCACGCTGCTCCGCACCGACCCGGCCGACAAGACGGGGACCAGGATCATCGGGGACCTCGCCGAGTCCTGGACGATCTCGAAGGACGGTCGCACCTACACGCTCAAGCTGCGCCGCGGGGTCAAGTTCCACGACGGGAGCGAGCTGACGTCGAAGGACGTCAAGGCGAGCTACGACAAGATCATCAACCCGCCGGCCGGCCTGGCGTCCGCCCGCAAGGGGGAGTACATCGACGTCGAGGCGGTGCAGGCTCCCGACCCCTCCACGATCGTCTTCCGGCTGAAGTGGCCGTCGGGCTCGTTCCTCTCTTCCCTCGCCTCGCCCTGGAACTGGATCTACAAGGCCGATCTCCTGGCCAAGGACCCCCGCTGGTACGAGAAGAACGTCATGGGCACCGGGCCCTTCTCGTTCGTCGAGCACGTGAAGGGCTCCCACTGGATCGGCAAGAAGAACCCCAACTACTGGGACAAGGGCAAGCCCTACCTCGACGGCTACCGCGGCATCTTCATCCGCGATTCGGCCGCCCAGGTGGCGGCCATCCGCGGCGAGCGGGCCATGATCCAGTTCCGCGGCTTCTCGCCGGCTGAGCGCGACACGCTCGTCCAGGCCCTGGGGCCGAAGCTCACCGTCCAGGAGAGTCCCTGGGACTGCGGGCTGTGGGTCGTCCCCAACCAGCGGAAGAAGCCCTTCGACGACAAGCGCGTCCGCCGCGCCCTCACCCTGGCCATGGACCGCTACCAGGGCTCCCAGGCGCTCTCGAAGATCGCCATCGTCAAGGAGGTGGCCGGGGTGATGGTCCCCGGCACGCCCTTCGCCACGCCGCCGGCCGAGCTGGAAAAGCTGGCCGGGTACGGGCGCGACATCCCGAAGTCACGGGCCGAGGCCAAGCGGCTCCTCAAAGAAGCCGGCGTGCCCGACGGGTTCGCCCTCACCCTCCTCAACCGGGGGGTCCCGATGCCCTACGAGCCCATCGGCGTCTGGCTCATCGACCAGTGGCGGCAGGTGGGCCTCAACGTCAAGCAGGACATCGTCGAGACCGCGAAGTACTTCAACGACATGCGGGGCGGGAACTTCGACGTCGCCGTCGATTTCCAGTGCGGGTACATCGTCGAGCCCGATCTCGACATCTACAAGTTCCAGTCGAAGGAGATCAGCCAGGAGAACTACGGCGGCTACACGGACAAGACGCTCGACGAGCTCTACCAGAGGCAGAGCCGGGCGATCGATCCCGAGGAGCGGAAGAAGCTGATCCGGGAGTTCGAGCGGCGCCTCCTCGACGAGGAGGCCCACTACCTCGCCACGCTCCAGTGGCACCGGATCGTTCCCCACAGCGCGAAGGTCCGGGGCTGGACGATCACGCCGAGCCACTATCTCGACCAGCAGCTCGACACCGTGTGGCTCGCCGAGTAGGCCTCGGGAGGTCAGGCATGCGACGCCCCTCCGCGGTCCTCCTCATCCTCGTCGCGCTGGTGACGTCCACCGGCCCGGCGGCCTGGGGGCAGGAGAAGCCGCGCCCCGGGGGCGAGCTCCTCTTCGTGGTCCCGGCCGAGCCGCCCTCGTACGACGCCCACCGGGAGAACACCTTCGCCCTCCTCCACCCGGCCGCGCCCCACTACAACACCCTGCTGCGGATCGATCCGTTCGATCAGAGCGGCACCCGGGTCGTCGGAGACCTGGCCGAGTCGTGGACCATCTCGCGGGACGGTCTCACGTATACGTTCCGCCTTCGTCCCGGCGTGCGCTTCCACGACGGGAGTCTCCTCACCGCCCGAGACGTGAAGGCGACCTACGACAAGATCGTCTTCCCGCCCCCCACCGTGGCCTCGCTCCGCAAGGGCGCCTACCGGGTCGTGGAGGCGGTGGAGGCGCCCGACTCCCAGACCGTGCGCTTCCGGGTGAAATGGCCGGAATCCTCCTTCCTGGCCAACCTCGCCTCGCCGTTCAACTGGATCTACAAGGCCGACGTGCTGGAGAAGGACCCCCGCTGGTACGAGACGAACATCCTCGGGACCGGCCCGTTCAAGTTCGTCGAGTACGTGAAAGGATCCCACTGGGTGGGGAAGAAGAATCCCGACTACTGGGACAAGGGCAAGCCCTATCTCGACGGCTACCGCGCCATCTTCGTCCGCGACGCGGCGGCCCAGGTGGCCGCCATCCGCGGCGAGCGGGCCCTCATCCAGTTCCGGGGCTTCTCCCCGGCCGAGCGGGACAGCCTGGTCCAGGCGCTGGGGCCGAAGATCGCCGTCCAGGAGAGCCCCTGGAACTGCATTACCCTGGTGGCCATGAACCACGAGCGGAGGCCCTTCGGCGACCGGCGGGTGCGCCGGGCCCTGACCCTGGCCCTGGACCGCTGGGAGGGTTCCCGCGCGCTCTCCCGCGTCGCCATCGTCCGCGACGTCGCCGGGATCCAGGTGCCGGGCACGCCGTGGGCGACGCCTCCGGAAGAGCTCGGGAAGCTCGCCGGCTACGGGCGCGACATCCCGGCTGCCCGGGCGGAAGCCCGGCGGCTGCTCAAGGAGGCCGGGGCGGAGGGGCTGTCGTTCACGCTGAAGAACCGCGCCGTGCCCATGCCCTACGAGGCGATGGGCATCTGGCTGATCGACCAGTGGCGGCAGATCGGCGTGGCCGTGAAGCACGAGGTGATCGAGCTGGCCGGCCACTACAACGTGCTGCGGGCCGGTGACTTCGACGTGGCGATCGACTTCCAGTGCAACTTCATGGTCGAGCCGGACCTCGACCTCAGCATGTTCCAGTCGTTCGACCTCGCCACCAAGAACTACGGCCGCTACAAGGACCCCGCGCTCGACGACCTCTATCTCCGCCAGGCCCGGGCCACCGATCCGGAGGAGCGCAAACGCCACCTGCGCGCCTTCGAGCGGCGGCTCCTCGACGAGGAGGCCCACTACATCTTCACGCTGCAATGGCACCGGATCATCCCCCACCATGCCAGGGTGCGGGGATGGACCATCACGCCCAGCCACTTCCTGAATCAGCAGCTCGACACCGTCTGGTTGTCGGAATGAGCCCAGGAGGTCCATCATGCGACGCCCACTAGTGCTGCTCACCGCGTTCGGCATCCTCCTCGCCCTGGTCACCGCCGCCGGCCCACCGCCGGGGGCCCAGGAGAAGCCCCGCGCCGGGGGCACGCTGGTCTTCGTGGTGCCCTCGGAGCCGCCTTCCTACGACGCGCACCAGGAAGAGACGTTTGGGGTCATCCATCCCATGGCCCCGCACTACAGCACGCTGCTGCGCGTCGACCCCTTCGACAAGACGGGCACCAAGCCAGCCGGGGACCTCGCCGAGTCGTGGACGATCGCCAAAGACGGCCTCACCTACACCTTCAAGCTCCGGCGGGGGGTGAAGTTCCACGATGGGAGCGAGATGACGTCGAAGGATGTCAAGGCCTCCTACGACAAGATCATCTTCCCGACGGCCGACATGAAGTCGCTGCGCAAGCACGCCTACGAGTCGGTGCAAGCCGTCGAGGCCCCCGACCCCTCCACCGTCGTCTTCCGGCTGAAGTGGCCGGAGTCGTCGTTCCTGCTGAACCTGGCGTCGCCCTGGAACTGGATCTACAAGGCCGATCTCCTGGCCAAGGACGTGCACTGGTACGAGAAGAACGTGATGGGCACCGGCCCCTTCACGTTCGTGGAGCACGTCCGCGGGTCCCACTGGGTCGGCAAGAAGAACCCCACCTACTGGGACAAGGGCAAGCCGTACCTCGACGGCTACCGGGCGATCTTCGTCAAGGATTCGGCCGCCCAGGTCGCCGCCGTCCGCGGCGAGCGGGCTCTCATCCAGTTCCGGGGGTTCTCGCCGGCCGAGCGGGACAGCATCACCCAGGCGCTTGGCCCTCGGATCACCGTCCAGGAGAGCCCCTGGGACTGCGTGCTGATGGTCGCCATGAACCACGAGAAGAAGCCGTTCGACGACAAGCGCGTGCGCCGGGCCCTGACCCTGGCCCTCGACCGCTACCAGGGGTCCCAGGCGCTGTCCAAGATCGCCATCGTCAAGGAGGTGGCCGGCATCCAGGTGCCCGGAACCCCCTACGCGACCCCGCCCGCCGAGCTGGAAAAGCTGGCCGGCTACGGCCGGGACATCGCCAGGTCGCGGGCGGAGGCCAAGCGGCTCCTCAAGGAGGCCGGGGTCCCCGACGGCTTCAGCTTCACCTTCAAGAACCGCGGCATCCCCATGCCCTACGAGCCGCTGGGCGTGTGGCTGATCGACCAGTGGCGGCAGATCGGTCTCAACATCAGGCAGGAGGTCATCGAGGCCTCGGCCTACCATCCCATGCTCAAGCGGGGCGACTTCGAGGTGGCCATGGACTTCCAGTGCGGCTTCATCGTCGAGCCCGACCTGGACCTGGTGCGCTTCGTGTCCACCTCCGACGCCAACTACGGCCGCCACAAGGACACGGCGATCGACGACCTCTTCCAGCAGCAGGCGCGGACAGCCGACCCCGAGGAGCGCAAGAAGCTCATCCGGCGGCTCGAGAAGCGGCTGCTGGACGAGGAGGTGCACGTCTTCTACACGCTGCAGTGGCACCGGATCATCCCGCACAGCGCGCGACTCCGGGGCTGGACCATCACGCCCAGCCACTACCTGAACAACCAGCTCGACACCGTGTGGCTGACCGAGTGAGACGCCGCCCCCTCCCCCACCGGGGGAGAGGGTCGAGCTGAGGGGGCGCCCGGCGTGTTCCGATACATCGTCAAGCGGGTGCTGCTGATGATCCCGACGCTCCTGGGCGTCGCCGTCCTGATCTTCTTCCTCATGCGGGTCGTCCCCGGCGACATCGTCGAGCTGCGGTTCGCCGGGGAAAGCGCCTTCGCCCAGAAGGAGAACCTCGACAAGGAGCGAGTCCGGCTGGGGCTGGATCAGCCGCTCTGGAAGCAGTTCGTCGCCTGGCTCCGCGGCCTGGCCGTCTTCGACTTCGGCACCTCCATGTGGACCGGCGCGCCGATCCTCGAGGAGATCCGGCTCCGCTTCGCGCTGAGCCTCCAGCTGGCGATCATGGCCACCATCGTCGCCGTGCTGCTGGCCATCCCGCTCGGCGTGCTGGCCGCCCTCAGGCAGGACACCTGGGTGGACTACGCTGTGCGGATATTCTCGATCGCGGGCCTGGCGACTCCGTCGTTCTGGCTCGGCATCCTCTTCATCCTGACGCTGCTGATCGTCTTCCGGTGGCTGCCCCCGATGGTGTACACGCCCTTCTGGGTGGATCCCTGGCAGAACCTCGCCCAGCTCATCTGGCCGGCTCTGGCCGTCGGCTACCGCTACTCGGCGGTGGCCACCCGGATGACCCGCTCGGCGATGCTGGAGGTGCTGCGGGAGGACTACATCCGCACCGCCCGGGCCAAGGGGCTCTGGAACCGGCTCATCCTGTCGCGCCACGCGCTCAAGAACGCGATGCTGCCGGTGCTCACCGTCATCGCGCTGGAGTTCGCCTTCCTGATGGGTGGCCTCGTGGTCACCGAGCAGGTCTTCAACCTGAACGGCCTCGGCATGCTGTTCGTCGAGTCCGTGGCCCATCGCGACTACACGCTGACCCAGGCGCTCGTCCTGCTGGTGGCCTTCGTGTTCATCTTCGTCAACTTCCTGGTCGATCTGGCGTACGCGTGGATCGACCCCCGCATCCGGTTCCGATGATGCGGCGGCCGATCAGCTTCGCCTGGCGTCGTCCTCGGTCGTCGGCGGGCCTCAACGTATGCGGCATACGCCTCGGCCCGCCTCCTCCCTACGTCCCCTCTCGCATCCGGTTCCGATAATGGCGATCGACCGCCCGGCGGCCTCCGTGGCCGAGATTCCCGCCGTCGAGG
>DASYQW010000408.1 GCA_036005065.1 Candidatus Methylomirabilota bacterium
AGATCGTACTGCGCCTCCCGGAGCGGCTTGCCGGTCGCGAGGTGGGCCGCCACCGTCAGGACGTTGACCGCGCTGGTCAGCCCCATGTGGGGGAGCAGGACCTTCTTCCGGTACTTCGCCTCCCACAGCTCCGCCCAGGTCGGCACGCCGCCCGGCAGGGCCTTGCTGTTGTAGGCGATCGCCCCCCGGGGCGTCTTGTAGTTGATCCACAGGCCGTCCTTGCGGATGGCTTGGGGCAGGATCTTCGACAGCATCGGCACGTCGGCCGGGCTGACCCGGGCGATCAGGTCCTCCTCGGCGGCCCGCAGCATGATGTCCTCGTCCATGAGGACCACCGAGAGCTTCGGCGCCTGCCGGTTCGTCTCCAGCTTCTGCAGGTTGATGAGCGACCGCGAGCCCTCGTACAGGACCTTGCAGTTGTGCTTCTTCTCGAAGGACGGGATCACCTCGTCGCGCAGCACATTGGCCATGCCGCCGGGCCCGCCGACCACGATCTCCCGGCCCTGCGCGCGAACGAGCGCGGGCGCGCCCACGGCGGCGCCGGCGAGCGCGGCACCGGTCGTGGCGAGAAACTGACGACGCGACAGCCCGGCAGTGGATTCCATGGTCACGCTCCCCTCGAGAGAACCGTCCCTCGCACGCGGAAAGATGCCAGCCTCGACCGGCCGATAATCTAACACGCCCGGTTATGCTTCGGAAAGGGCACCCCGGCGCCTTCACCGCACCGTCCGGTGCTCACCCGGTCGCTCTCGCCAACCAGGCGCGTACCGCCCGCGCGAAGTCGGCGAAGCGTGTGGGCGCCGTCGCCAGGTATTCGGCCACCCGGTCGGGGTCCACCCGCAGGTAGCCATGCACCAGGACGTTGCGGAAGCCGCCGAGCCCCTTCAGCCGATCGCGAAGCGCCGGCTCGAGGACGCCGTGAGCCCCGAGCTGGGCGATGATGTCTTCGTAGTCCTGCGCGCTCACGCCGAAGTGGCCGCTCAGGATGTGATTCCCCACGTCGAAGACGACCTCGGCGGCGAGCTGCAGGCCCCGCTCGACTGCCCAGGCATCGCGGAAATTGGTGCGGACGGCCACGGGATCGAGCCTCCCCAGCTCCTCCAGCCGTGAGATCACCTCCTCGAGCTTCAGGAGTCGCTCGCGGATCGCCTCCGGTCTAAGAACCACGCGGGCGCTCCGTGAGACGCTCGCCGGCCAGCCGCCACTGCTGCTCGCGATACGGCATGAAGTCCCAGTACCGGGCGCGGGTCCGGGTGACGAAGTCTGCCTCTATGTCGGCGCTTCTCGCGTACAGGCACCGGCCGCTCTCTACCACCTCATGCGCCAACACGACGGAGGCGTCGTTGAGCGAGACGAGGTCGATCGCCGCGCCGGTCGCGAGCGCCAGATCCGCCTGCCGCTTGGTCAACTCGTCGAGGGAGAGCGCCGGATCGGTCAGTACGGCCAGATCGATGTCGCGCACGACGCGCCGATCCGGGTCCATCGCCGAGCCGAACAGGTAGACGAGCTGGACTCGCGGGTCCTCGCTCAAATGGGCCGCGGCTCGCTCGGCACACCGGCGGGCGTCATTCGGCGACAGGTTCGCTCTTGGCTCCATGACGTTCAGCGTATCATCGGCCCGTTCCGGCTCCGTCACCCGTGGGGCCCGGCGACGGCCGCCGGAGGTAGCCCCCGCGGGCCGGGCCGAGGATCGTCCCCCGATCGTAGACGAGGCGACCGCGCAGGAACGTGGCCCGCACCTGGCCGGTCAGCTCCTGGCCCTCGAAGGGCGTATAGCCCTGGGCCGACGCCGACTCGGACGCCCGGACCGTGAAAGTCCGGGTCGGGTCCAGGAGGGCGAGGTCCGCGTCGTACCCGACGGCGATGTCGCCCTTGGTCCCCAGACCGAATCGCCGGGCCGGATTCCAGCAGAGGAGCTCCGCCATGCGGGAATAGGCCAGGCCGCGCTTCGATCCTTCACTGAAGACGCCCGGGAGCAGGTACTCGGTCCCGCCGAAGCCCGCCCTGGCGAGCCAGATGTCGTCGGGGCGTTCTGCCGCGACCTTGAGCTCCCGGGCGCAGCAGGCGTGGTCGCTGACGATCCAGTCGACCTGGCCGTCGAGCACGGCCCGCCAGAGAAACTCCACGTCCGCGCGCGAGCGGATGGGGGGGTTCACCTTGGCGTAGGCGCCGGCCGGCGCGTCCTCGTCGAGCAGGAGGTGGCCGACCGTGACCTCGCGACGGAACTCGATGGGAGGGAAGACCGCCTGCATCGTCAGCGCCGCCTCCAGGGCCTTGCGGGAGGAAAGATGGAGCAGGTTCACGTTGACGCAGCCGGCTTCCTGGGCGAGGTAGGCGGCGATCCAGACCGCGAGACCCTCGGCGTGCGGGGGCCGGGCGGCGCTGTAGGCGCGGAGGCCCGTCAGCGCGCGATCCCGCTGGACGATGCGGGTGTAGGCATTCAGGATCTCGGCCACCTCGCAGTGGAGGCTCACGCTGACGTGGTCGGCCAGACGGGGATGCGCCGCGCGGATCCGGGCCGCGGCCCGCATGACGAACTCGAAGTGGGCCAGGTCGTAGCTGTCCCCGTCGTCGAGCATCAGGAAGCGGCGCTGGGCCTCGCGGTCGGCGGCGCCGTGGAGCCCGTAGCCCCCGTAGAACATGAAGATCTTGAAGGAGGAGACGCCATGCCCGGTGAGGAGGGGCTCCATCTCCTCGATGTGGGCGGCCTGGATCGGGGCCACGTGATACCCGTAGTCGGTCCAGTAGCGCCCCTCGGAAAGCCGGAGCACCTCCGGGAAGACGTCGGCATACGGGCCGCCACGGTTCAGGTAATACTGCCCGGTGCGGACGTAGGTCAGCATCGTCGTCACGCCGCCCCTGGCCGCCGCCTTCGACTCCGTGACGGCGTCCTCGGCCAGCGGCGCGTAGATCCCGACGTGAGTGTGGGCGTCGACCACCCCGGGAAAGCCCAGGAGCTCCCGGGCGTCGAAGACCTCCCGGGCGTCCGTGGCGGGGATCTCGGGCGCGATGCGCGCGTACCGCCCGTCCTTCACCCCGAGGTCCAGCCGCTCCACCGCCGGGCGGCGAGGCCGGACCGCTCGCACGTTCTTGATCACCAGGTCCAGCGCGGGCTCCGCCGTCATGGTCTCCCGTCATCTTAGTCCAGATCGCCGGCCGGGCAGGCGATCCGCCGCGGTCCCCTTGCATGGCGCGGCGGGTCGGCTTAGCATGACGCGGCGTGTCGCGCCCCCGGCTCCTCCCGACCTCGCTGCTCCGGATGCGGGACTTCCGTCTCCTCGAGCTGGCCACGGGGCTGAGCTCGGTCGGGATGATGGGCGAGCAGGTCGTCCTGGGCTGGCTCACGCTGACGCTGACCGACTCGCCCTTCATGGTCGGCGTGGCGCTCGGGGCGCGGATGGTCCCACACCTCCTGGTGGGGATCCCGGCCGGGCTCATCGCGGACCGGGTCGAGCGCAAGCGGCTGCTCATCGCGACGGGCGCGGCCCAGGCGGTCGCGGCGGTGACGCTCGGCCTGCTGGTGCTGATGGGCGCCGTGCAGGTCTGGCAGGTGCTGGTCCTCACCTTCGCCGCCGGGTGTTGCCGGACCGTCCAGGAGGTGTCGCGCCAGAGCTACGCTCACGATCTGGTGGGCGGCGCCGAGCTGCTCAACGGGCTGGCGCTCCTCGGGCTCGCCATGCGCGCGGGCGGACTGGTGGGGTCGCTCATCGCCGGCGCCCTCACCGCGCGGCTCGGGAGCGGCGTCGCGTACTTCGCGGTGGCAGCCGGGTATCTCTCGGGCATCCTCTCCTTGAGATCCGTCCAGCCCGGACGGCGCGGGCGGTCGGCGGCGCGCGGTTCCGCATGGGCGCACTTCCTCGGCTTCGCCGGCGCCTTCCGAGGGAACAGGAGCCTGCCGGGCCTCATCGCGCTGACAGCCGGGGCCGAGGTCCTCGGGTTCTCACACCAGGCGCTCCTGCCGAGCCTGGCCCGGGACGTGCTCGACGTCGGCGCCGACGGCCTGGGGGTCATGACGGCGGCGCGGTCGGTCGGCGGGGTTCTGGGGCTCGTCTTCATCATGCGGCTGGGGCAGATCCGGGGAAACGGCACGCTGTTCCAGGCCGTGCTCTTCCTCTTCGGCGGCTCCCTGGTGGCTCTCGGGATCGCCCCGGGGTTCGTCTCGGTGGTGCTCATCCTGGTGGTGGTCAACGCGATGGGCGCCCTGGCCGACATCCTCTCTCAGAGCTTGATCCAGCTGAGCGTGCCGAGCGACCTCCGGGGGCGCGCCGGCGGCGCCTGGATCCTCGCCGTCGGCACGGCCCCGCTCGGTCAGCTCCTGATCGGCGCGCT
>DASYQW010000409.1 GCA_036005065.1 Candidatus Methylomirabilota bacterium
AAGCGCGTTGGAAAGGTGTCCGTCCCCTTCAGCCTCACGCTGCCGACGGTCCACGTGCCCGCCCCCGACATCCTCCAGCCGCTCGCCGGGGGGCTCCCGCGGACGTGGGGGCAGGGCCCTCCGCGCGGCACGACCCCGCCCCCGTCCACCGGGGCCGACTACGCGACGCCGGCCCTCCAGCTCGAGCAGGCCATCGTCCCGCACATCCCCTACGGCGGCGTGTTCGCGATCGACGTCACTCCCATCCGTGGGCCGCAGATCGCCGAGCGGCGCTCCTTCGGCGTCGAGGCCGACTCGGCCATCTGGACCGGGCACTACCTCGCCGCCGAGGCCTTCCGCTACGCCGCGACGAACGACCCGGCGGCGCTCGAGCGCCTGAAGTTCGTGCTGGCGGGTGTCCAGCGCCTTTTCGACGTGACGCAGGATGCGGTCGTCCGGCGCAACGCGGCGGGCGCCCGCAAGCGCTCGGCGGTCCAGATCACGGGGATTTTCGCCCGAGCCGCCCTCCAGGTGACCGACAAGGTCACTGCCGGGCCGCTCAGCGCCCGTGACTGCTACTATGAGGCGCCCGAGGGCGGCTGGGACGTGACGCCCCGGATCGGGAAGACACAGCACTTCGCCAAGTACCGGGATATCCCCTCATCCTTGCTGCGCGGCGCGACCGTCACCCCGGTCGGCACGGTCTGGTATGGGTTCGGGTGCGGCCACGTGGGCGGCCCGGACAAGGACCACCCGGTGAGCCGCGACCAGTACAGCGGGATCGTGATGGGCCTCGGCTACGCGCGGGCGCTGGTCTCCGATCCGGACGTGCAGCGGATCACCGGCGAGCTGATCGAGAAAGCGCTCCACCACCTGGTGATCGAAGGGCAGTGGAACGTGATCTTGCCCCCCGAGGGCCGGATCCCGGTCGGGTCGACCTTCCTCGGCAACCAGGAGAAGCAGCTCGCCTTCCTGCTGATCGGACGGAGCGTCAACCCGGCCAAGTACGGCCCCCTCTACGATCAGGTCAAAGCGGCGGCCAGCCTGGTGTGGCTCCCCGTGTGGATGAGCCTGGCCGACCCCATCCCGAAGTACTACAAGTTCAACCTCGAGCACGCGGGCGGCGTCGTGCCGGCGCTCGTCTTCGAGACCGACCCGGGCCGGCGGGCCGCTTACATGGTCGCCTACGACATGCTGCGCAAGGCGACGCGCCACCACAAGAACGCCTACTTCAACCTCGCCCGCATTCTGATCGAACCCCCGGCCCGGCGCCCGGTCGTGGCGCAGGAGCCCTCGGGCTCGAACCCGGCCATCACCCTCGCGCAGGAGATCCGGAGTCTCCTCAGTGAGTATCTCGAACGGCGCACGCTGCTCATCGGGACCGGGACCGGGACCGGGCTGCCCCGGAACCAGATCGCCGACCCGGGCTTCCAGGTGGGTGTCTGGCCCGGCGACGTCGCCCTCTACACCTCGCTGAACCTCCAGGAGGGGGGCACCGGTCGAAGCTATGAGGTCAGGTTCGCCATGCCCATGAAGGCCCGCATCGGAAACGGCATCGACTTCGCCTGGCAGCGGTCCCCGTTCGGGTACGCGCTCAAGCCCGGCAGCTCCACGTGCGGGAAGCCCCCGACCGTGGAAAAGGTCAGAACCTGTGGATCCGCTCCCCGACGCGAGGGGCCGGGCGTGGACTACCTTCTGGCGTACTGGCTCGGCCGGTACCTGGGCGTGGTGCCGTGACCCCCATCGGGGCGCGCCTCGTCGCGCTCTGGCTGGGCGCGCTCGCCGTCGGCCTCGTGCCGACGGCGGGCGCCGCCACGCCCTCCGGGGGCGTCGTGAGCGTGGCAGGGTCCGGAGACGGGGAACCGCTCGTCAGCATGACGGCCCGCGCCGTACCGCTGGAGGCGCTTCTTGCGGAGCTCGGTCGACGCGCGGGTTTCGAGGTGGCCGCCATCGGCGGTGTCGCGCGTCGGGTCACGATCGAGCTCTCCGGACGCCCGCTCGACGAGGCGCTCCGCCAGCTCCTCCAGGGGGAGAGCGCGGTGCTTCTCTACGGGCCGGCGGACCCGGGACCGCCGCGGCTCCGCAAGGTCGTCGTGATCGGGGTCCGAGCCGCCGCGGGGCCGGCGATGATCGCGGGCACGAGTGATGAATTCGGGAGCGCCGCCGCGCCGCCGGACAGCGAGTACGCCGTGCCCGTCACCGATGCCGACGGACCCGGACTCGCCCTCGAGAGCCCGGAAGGCTCCATCGAGGAGGCCACGCGGCTGGCCTCGCACGAGGATCCCCGTGAGCGCGCCGCTGCCTTCGAGTCGCTAGGCCCCCACGCCGCCGACCCGCGCGCGCGCCAGGTGCTCATCCAGGGCCTCGCGGATCGCGACTCGGCCATCCGGCAGCTCGCGGTGGAGCTCCTGGCCGCCCTCGTCCCGGACTGGCCGGAGGCCGAGCACGCGCTGGTG
>DASYQW010000410.1 GCA_036005065.1 Candidatus Methylomirabilota bacterium
GCCGGCTCCTGGCCGAGCGGCTCGACGAGATCGGGGCGGGCGGCAGCGCCGCCGGCGTCCTGGCGGTGGCCATCATCGTGGGGTTGCTCGTCATCCTCGTCCTGGAGCTGATGGGTCGCCGCGTCATCTCGCGCCCCTGAGGTTGAGCCGGAGGGGGCCTCGACGGCCCCCTCCGGAACCTCCCCCAGGAACCGGGTTGCGCGGGCTAAGCCCGCGCTCGGAGCGGAACATCCGATGGCGAGGCGGTCAGGTGTGAGCGCGAGAGCCATACCCCGCGCATTCTTCCCCGGATCCTGAGCCGGGGTCGAGATGTCCGCGTCCCGCCTCGGAGCCATCGGCGGCCTGCTGCTGGCGGCGGCCTGCGCCGCCGCCTGCGGGACGCTCCGGGCAAAGCCGATGGATCCGCTCTCGGCCGAGGAGCACAACGACCTCGGCATCGCCTACTACGCGCGGGGCGAGTACGGACTGGCCACGCGGGAATTCCGCCGGGCGCTGGCGCTGGCGCCGGGCTTCACCCTCGCCCTGGTCAACCTCGGGGATGCTCACCTCGCGCTCGGTGAGGTCGATGCCGCCATCGTCGCCTACGGACAGGCGCACGCGCAGAGCCCGGACAGCCCCGCGGTGGCCAACAACCTGGCCTGGGCCCTCCTCCAGCACGAGCACCGCTGGCGGGAAGCCGAGTCGCTCATCCGCGAAGCGCTCGCCCGCGCCCCCGAGCCTCGGGGCTACTACCTGGACACGCTCGGCACCCTGCTGCTTCGGAAGGCCGAGCCAGGCCCGGCGCTGGAGGCGTTCCGCGGAGCCCTTGCCGACCCCGGGCTGCGGGACCGTGCGGTCCGGGCCGCGGTGATCATGCGCGCGGCGGAAGCGCTGGCCAGGCTCGGAGACCCGGCCGGCGCCGCGCGCTGTCAGCAGGTCGCGCGGGCCCTGGCCGTGTCCCCGATCGGGTCCGAGACGGGCCAGGCGGGGCCGGACATCCCCCTATCCAGGGAAGTTGGCCCGGGGGAAAGCATGTGCTAGCATTTGCTAACATTCCGGTACTAACATCAGGCGGGAATTACAGAATTCTCATATGAGACACTTCAAGACCGACGTCTCCCACCGGATCAGGCGGCGACGCCCGAGCATTTTCACGGCGCGCTGGTTCCGACTGGTCCTCGGTAGCGGCATCGTCGTCATCATGGGACTGGCCGTGGGCCCACCGGTCCTCGCCTGGCTCCTCGGCACGCCAGCCGTGTCGCGCAGCGCCCCGGTGGCCCCGGCTGCCCCGCCCCGGTCCCTCGCCCCCCGGACCGAGCCCGTGACGCAGGATCGTCCGGTGGCCGTCTCCGCGCCGCCGCCGGCACGCGAGGCGCGGGCGGCGGCGCCGAACGGGGCCGGGCCGGTGGCGCCGCCCGCCGGCGCGCCAGCCGACCCGGCGCCGACGACAACCGGAGCCGCGCCGGGGAAGGCCTCGGGACCGGGACTCTTCCGCGTCCAGGTCGGAGCGTTCCTCGACCACCGGAACGCGGACCGTCTCGTGGCCCGCCTCAGAAGCGAACACCTCGAGGTCGCCGACAGCGTGACCGAGCAGAGTCGCGTCCTCTATCGCGTGTTCGCCACCCCCAAGCCCGGAGAGGGACTCGATGGCTTGCTCGGACAGCTCCAGGGGCTCGGCTTCACGCCGGAGTTGACGGGCGAGGGCGCCGCCGTCACGGCGCCGGTACCCCTCTCGGCGGCGATCGAGACCTCGCGCGCGCTGCGCGAACAGGGCCTCCGGGTGCGTCTCGAGCGCCAGGCGAGCTCCGCCGCCTTCCGCGTGGTGCGGGTCGGCGCCTTCGTGACGGCCGAGGACGCCGAGCGGGCGCGGGCCGACCTGTCGGCGCGCGGGTTCGAGGGGTTCGTGGTGCGGGAGCGCTGAGGGGCGAGGGAGGTCCCGGAGCTCATGGCGCTTCCCGCGGTAGCCGGACACCAGCCCTGCCTCACGTGGGTGGCCGAATCCGTCACGGTGAAGGGAGGTGGAGACTCTGACTAAGAACGACCTCATCAACGCGGTGGCCGCACACGGCCTGTCGAAGCGCCAATCGGCGTCGGTCGTCGAGACGGTGTTCGACCGGATGCTCAAGGCCTTCGAGGAAGGCAACGACGTCAAGATCGTCGGGTTCGGGCACTTCCGTGTCCGGAAGAAGTCGTCGCGCAAGGGCCGAAACCCGCAGACGGGGGACGAGATCGAGATCACCGCGCGTCGTGTCCTGACCTTCAAGCCCTCCAAGGGGCTCAAGGCACACGTGAACCAGCAGTAGCTCCGGGCGCCCGGTCATGGCGGATCCGATTCCCGACAAGCTCTTCTTCCGGATCGGGGAGGTGGCCGACCTCACGGGGGTACCGCCGTACGTCCTCCGCTACTGGGAGACCGAGTTCAAGCTGCTCCGTCCACGCAAGAACCACGCGGGCCAGCGGGTGTACCGCAAGCAGGACATCGAGCTCGTCCTGCGCATCAAGCGGCTCCTCTACGAGGATCGTCTGACGCTGGAGGGGGCCAAGAAGCGCCTCCAGCAGGAGGCTCGAGGCCGCACCCAGCAGCTCGAGCTGCCCGTCCCCGACGCCCACACGCTGGAAATCTTGCGCGCTCTCCGGTCCCGCCTCGAAGGAATGCGTCAGCTCTTGCGGGGCCAGGGTGAAGTTTCCCTTGAACGTCGCCGTGGCGCGACGTAGAATCCTCAGTGGTCCGGGGCGTGGCGCAGCCTGGTAGCGCACTAGCATGGGGGGCTAGGGGTCGCTGGTTCAAATCCAGTCGCCCCGACCATCTCTCACTGACTATCCGCGGCAGCCGCCCCGTCTGCCGCCGCGTTCGGGCCGGCTGACGGCCCCAGGGCACCACGTGGGCGTCCGAGGACGGCCGAACATCCTGGTGTCGAACGACGACGGGATACACGCGCCCGGCCTGGCGGCGCTGGCCGCGGCCCTGGACGCGGTCGGTGAGGTCTTCGTCGTCGCGCCGGACCGCGAGCGGAGCGCGGTCGGGCATGCGCTGACGCTGCACCGCCCGCTGCGGGTCGAGAGCCTGGGGCCGCGCCGGTTCGCCGTCAACGGGACTCCGACCGACTGCGTGAATCTCGCGGTCCTGGGGATCTTGCCGGTGCGGCCGGACCTGGTGGTGGCCGGCATCAATGCCGGCTCGAATCTCGGGGACGACGTGACGTATTCGGGCACCGTGTCGGCGGCCATGGAGGGCAGCCTGTTGGGAGTTCCGGCCCTGGCGATGTCCCTGGTCGAGGCGGGAGACACGGACGACTTCCGGCCGGCCGCGCAGGCGGCGGCCGGGCTGGCCCGGCTCCTCCTGCGTGATCGGGACAGCGGGGTGTCACTGGTCAACGTGAACGTGCCTCGTGGGGCGCCGCGCGGGCTCAAGCTGACACGCCTGGGGCGCCGCACGTACAGCGAGAAGGTGATCGAGCAGCGCGACCCGCGCGGCAAGCTCTACTACTGGATCGGCGCCGGCCCCCCCGCTTGGGAGGCGGGCGACGACACGGACTTCGCGGCTGTGCATGCCGGTTACGTGTCGGTGACACCGCTCCACCTCGACCTCACGAGCTATGACGGGCTGCGCGCCCTCAAGACGTGGGAGACGGACTTTGGCCGCGGTGGGGCCGGGCCCCGCCGGCGGGGCCGCCGTGGCTGACGATGCTCGGCAAAGTGCTGGGGACCGGGAACGGCTGGCAGGAGGCCCGGGCGGCCCGCGAGCGGGAGCGCATGGTCGAGGAGCAGCTCGTGCGCCGGGGGATCAGCGACGCCCGGGGACTGGAGGCGATGCGGAAAGTCCCGCGTCACCGCTTCGTGGAAGAGGCGCTGCGTGATCGGGCGTACGGGGACCATCCGTTGCCGATCGGCGAGGGTCAGACGATCTCGCAGCCGTACATGGTCGCCGCGATGACGCAGCTGCTGCGCCTGACCGGAAGCGAGAAGGTGCTGGAGATCGGCACCGGCTCCGGCTACCAGACGGCCATCCTGGCCGAGCTCACGCGCCGCGTGTGCTCGATCGAGCGGCTGCCCGGCCTGGCGACTCGAGCCCGGCGCATCCTCGAGGAGCTCGGGTACACTAATGCCGTCGTGAAGACGGCCGACGGGACCTACGGGTGGCCGGACGAAGCGCCCTTCGACCGCATCCTGGTGGCGGCGGGCGCTCCCGCGGTCCCGATGCCGCTCTTCCAGCAGCTTGCCGAGGGCGGGCGGCTGGTCGTGCCCATCGGCGACCCGCAGGCGCAGACGCTGCACGTGGTCGAGAAGGTGGAGGGCCAGATGCGCACCTCTACCGACTGCGGGTGCGTGTTCGTCAAGCTGGTCGGCAAGTACGGGTGGGAGGACTGACCGTCCGGTCGAACGGCCGAGTGTGCGTGGCAACGGGCTCGGCGACAGGCTAGCCGCCGGACTCAGGCGAGAATCGGGGCGTAGCGCAGCTTGGTAGCGCGCCTGCTTCGGGAGCAGGAGGTCGCTGGTTCAAATCCAGTCGCCCCGACCACTCTCCTCCCAGGCTGATCATCAGTGGTCCGATTCAGGAAGAAGCGCGGCGCGTCCGTGGCCCGCCCATCGACGCCTCGAGCGCGGCCATGATGCCGTCGGCGGTGGAGATCGTCGTCGAGGGGCGGGTCCAGGGGGTCGGATACCGCGCGTTCGCGCAGCGTCGGGCGCAGGACCGAGGGCTGACGGGATATGCCCTGAACCTGCACGACGGACGGGTGAAGATCCGGGTCGAGGGGGATCGCGGGGACATCCAGGCCTTCGTGCGGGACCTGGAGACCGGGCCTCCGCTGGCGCGGGTGGAGCGCGTGTCGGTCACGGCGTTGCCGTACAGCGGCCAGTATCGGAACTTCAGCGTCCGCTTCTCGGAGGCACGGTGACCCAGCCGATCCTCCCCGCCGGCCGCTGGCCGGGGAGTGCGCGGCGATGAGCCGCGAGCGGCGAGAGGTCCCCCCGGCCGACGAGCCCGAGCGGCCTCCCGACGACGCCCCCGAGCCCGATGAGGCGCCGGCAGACGCCGAGGCGGCGCCGGACGACCTGGCCCTGGCCGACCTCGAGCCCCAGGACGAGGGGGCCGTTGCCGGTCGGCCGGCTCTCTCCATGTATCTCGCCGAGATCGCCCGCCTCCCCCTGCTGAGCCGGGAAGAGGAGGTCGAGCTCGCCAAGCGTGTGGCGGCCGGCGACGCCGAGGCCGAGCGCCGCATGGTGGAGGCGAACCTCCGGCTCGTCGTGATGATCGCGCGCCGTTACACGAACCGCGGACTGTCGCTGGCGGACCTCATCGAGGAGGGGAACCTCGGGCTGCTGCGGGCCGTGCGGAAATTCCGCTGGGAACGCGGGACGCGGTTCTCGACGTATGCGACCTGGTGGATCCGCCAATCGATCGTGCGGGCGCTCGCCAACCAGGCGCGACTGATCCGGCTACCGGTCCACGTCGAAGCGCTCTACGCGAAGTACCAGCGGACCAAAGAGCGCCTGACGCTGACCCTTGGACGGCGGCCCTCGCTCGCCGAGATCGCGCAGGCTCTCGAGGTTCCCGTCGAGCACCTCGAGGGCCTGGAGGAGGTCGCGGCGACCCCGCTCTCCCTCGAGACTCCGGTGGGGGAGGGGGGCGGCGTCCTCCAGGACATCGTGCCCGATCGATCCGGGCCGTCCACCGATGCCGTCCTCGCCCGGCTCCGGCAGCAAGCTGACCTCCGCGAGATCCTCGACTCGTTGCCCGCCAACGAGCGGACCGTCATCGCGCTCCGCTTCGGCCTCGAAGGCGAGCCCCCGCTGACGCTCGAGGCGATCGGCCAGCGGATGGGCGTGACGCGCGAGCGGATCCGCCAGGTCGAGACCTCCGGCCTTCAGAGGCTTCGGGCTCGGCTCGAGGCTCGAGGAGTCGACCTCCCCGAGCTGTGACCGGCCGGGGGCGATCCGCGGCGCCTGAATCGTCCGCGGCCCCCTCGAAGATTCCCATCTGGGACGCCGCCGGCCGGAAAAGATTGACGGGGCGGCGTCTCGCGCCTATCCTCGGTCGTTGGCTCCGGAAGGGGAAGTGCGACCACCACGACCACGACCACGAAGGCGGAGTGCGCTGTTGGCGGCACTCGGCTTGCTCGCCGCCGTCACCCTGGCCGGCCCGCTCGCCTTCGCCTCCGAGACGGCCGCGGTCGGCTTGCCGCCGCTCCCGCGCGGGTGGCCCGTCACACTCGAGCTGGGCCTCTCGGACGGCCCCGGGGGCGCTGCGCGGCTCCGAGCCTCCGGCCGCTTCGCATTCCGCTATCAGTACCTGGCGGGCGGCGCCAACACCGGCCAGGGCTGGGCCACCTGGAACCCCAACGGCGCGTTCGCGACGCTCTACATCGGGGAGTCCCTCCGGCACCGGATGATTCCGGTCTTCTCCTACTACATGCTCCGCCAGTCGGCGCCCGGCTTCGACGAGGCGGAGGCCATCGGCATCCACCGGAATCTTCAGACGACCGCCACCATGCGGGCCTACTACGCCGATCTCAAGCTGTTCCTGCGGCGTGCGGGCGCCTTCCCCGGCCACCTGATCGTGCTCCACGTCGGGCCAGACCTCTGGGGGTACCTCCAGCGGCGAAGCGTCCACGACGACGTGACCCTCCTCCCGGTCAAGGTCGCCGCCACGGGTCTGCCGGAGCTGGCCGGGCTGCCCAACACCGCGTCCGGATTCGCGCGCGCCATCGTCCGGCTCCGCGACCTCTATGCCCCCAACGTCCGGCTCGCCTACCATCTGAGCATCTGGGGGACGGGCGAGGACATCGCATACACCGACCCCC
>DASYQW010000411.1 GCA_036005065.1 Candidatus Methylomirabilota bacterium
GGGCCCGGACCCCTTGGCGTCCCCGACGGCAAGCATGTAGACGGCGGCCTCCTCGATCCCGTCGAGGCCGAGCATCGCGTTGATGTCGTCGTCCATGAAGGCCCCGATCGCGCACGCCCCAAGGCCCGTCGAGGTCGCTGCGAGGTAGAGGTTCTGGCCCAGGTGGCCCGCCTCCAGCAGGCCGTACCGGTAGGTCCGGTCCTTGTACTTGTAGCGCATCCGCTGCTGGATCATCGTCAGGAAGAGCACCGCGCTGCATTGGCCCAGGTATTCCTGCATCAGCCCCTGATGGACCACCTGCGAGCGGAAGTCGCCGGCCCGAAGCAGCTCGAGTCGGTGCCCCCGGTAGCCATAGTGGTAGATGCCGCTGGCCAGGCCCTCCACGTTGTGCACGACGGGATAGATCTCGATCGGATAGAGAGCCCCTGAAGACGGCGCCGTCCGGTAGCGTCGGCCCCATCGCTCGCCGGTCAGGCCGCTCGTGAGGTAGAGGAGACGCGAGAGGTCGTCGAGCTGGATCGGGGCGCCCGAGTAGTCGCGTGTCGAGCGCCGGGCGAGGATCGCCTCCTCGGTCGAGAGGCCGCCCTCGAAGGCGGGCTCGGGAAGCGCGATCGTCGCCGCGTCGGGGTATTCCTTGTACAGCGGCGGCTGCTGTCCCCAGTCGGCGACGCTGCCCAGGACGTCGATCACGCCAGGCTTGCTCCACTGGTGGTAGAGGACGCCAAGGTCCGACCCGCCCGGGATCGGGGGCGGTTGCCGGAGGCCCCGACCGACCAGCCAGCCCGCGGCCCCGCCAGCCGCGAGGCCCAGGACTCCGCGCCGGGAAAGCGCCGCCCGCCCCAGCCAGCGCCAGGGGGCGACCTGGTCCTCCGTGCTCGGGTGAACGCCGGCGGTACCCAGAGTGGTCGGTCCGGCAGCCCGAAACGGCGCCCCAGGCGCCAGCGCAGTCGCAGGAGGTCGGGGGGAGGAGGCCGCCGCGGCCGGCCGCGCCGATCGCCGAACGAGTCGGAACTTCGCATAGTTGACGAGGGTCCGCCAGTTCAGCACGACGTGGGCGATCGCGAACGCGCCCATCACGTACCCGGCGAGCGTGTGGTACCAGAAGTCGTTCAGGTCCCACAGGTCTGCCACGAGGCCCGTCAGCCCGGTCGCCAGCGCCGCGACGAGGAGCCCCGTGCTCGTGAGATGGTTGAGGTCGTGCCGCAGTCGGCTCATCTCGACTCCGCCACGACCAGTCTAGCCCCGACCGTGACGGGGCGACGAGCGGCCAGGTGGGCCGCTATCGCTCGCCGACCCGTGCAGCTGATGCATGTAACGCCCATCTCCGCCTTGAGAATCGTCAATTCCATGCGGTCGTTGCACAGGTGAACCCGATCCGTGCAGACGCTGCACGAAATCAGCAACACGACCCTTCGATCGGTCGGTTACGTGCTATGGGTGCATGGGCAAGCCTGGGAGCGGCTGGGGCCGGGGAGCGGGAAGCACCGCACCCCCCAGGAGCGCGAGCGGCTGCGTCGGGGAGCCGGTCGGGCAGCGCACCGCCAGGAGCGAGCGGCCAGGCTTTGCGGGCCCGGCCCCCTGACTCACGCCGACGCAGGTCAGCCCTCGCGGCGGATCTGGCCGCGGATCTCCCCTGAGGGGTAAAGATCGCTGTGGACGTTGACGTACGTCACGCCGGCGCGCATCGCCCGCAATAGCTCGCCGAGCTCACCGGCCGCGATGCCCTGGTTCGCCGGCCCGACGACGTCCGCGGCCGTGACTGCGCCGGTGACCGTGCCCGACTGCGGGCAATTCGGCCGACCGCCACCGCCGCAGATCCAGACCGAGACCCCGCCCGCGACATCCTTCTGGCCGAAGTGGATGTGCGCCATCATCGTCGTCCCGGTCAGGTCGGAGTAGCGCAGCCGGTATTGCAGGGTCGAGCCAACCAGCCTGGCCTCGAAGGTCCCCCGGCCCGTGGTCGAGATGGCCGGCGTCTCGCGGTAGCCCTGGAGCGTCGCGCTGAAGTCGGGGTCGTCGTCGCCCCGCACGACGACCGGTGCGCCCACGGCGATCAGGACCAGCGCGGACGCCAGGATGATGGCCAGCTTTCTCATGCCGTCCTCCTCCTTCTCGGGCCGATCGAGCCCTCTCGGGTGGATACGCGCCCCCGGCGGTCGTGGTTCTGCCTCCGTCGCGGTCGCGG
>DASYQW010000412.1 GCA_036005065.1 Candidatus Methylomirabilota bacterium
TCCCACCCATCGAAGTGAAGGACGCGCCGTGCCAGGAGGTCGTCGTCACCCGGGACATCGACGTGTGGGACCGGATCCCCATGATCTCCCACTCGAAGTCGGATCCCGCCCGGACGCTGGGCGCCGGCAACACGGTGGTCCGGGGGAAGTTCTTCTGGGGCGGCTCTCACATCGGCTACAACCGGATGCACTTCCGGGGCCCGGATTACTCGAGCTTCCAGATCTCGCCCGGCTCCCACATGGACATGGTGGCGACCCACTGGTACCGGAAAGAGCCGATTCCGATGACGATCAACATCGGCGTCCCGCCGGCGTGCACCATGATGGCGGGCTCGGGCTTCACCTACATGATCCTGCCCAAGGGCTCGGACGAGCTCGGCGTGGCCGGCGCCCTCCAGGGCTTCCCGGTGGAGCTGGTGAAGGCCCGCACGGTGGAGGCCTGGGCCATCGCCAACGCGGAGTACGTGATCGAAGGCTATCTCGACACGACGCAGAAGGTCTGGGAGAGCCCGCTGGCCGAGAAGGACGGCAAGCAGGGCGTCTACCCCTTCCATCCCGAGTGGGCCGGCTACATGGGCAAGAGCTACCGGACCTACAAGTTCCAGGCGACCGCCATCACCCACCGGAGGGACAAGCCCATCTACTACGGGCTCATCGTCCACGGCATGGACGACCACTACATCGACGTGTCGATGCGGGAGGCGGCCTTCCTCGAGGTGGCGGACCGCATCTCGCCGGGCTTCTGCGTCGACACCCACATCCCGATGGGAATGACCGACTGGGGCGGCGCGATCTTCCAGGTCCGGAAGCGCCGGCAGCGCGACGAGGGCATCCAGCGGAACATCCTGACGGCCGCCATGGCCCTGTCGCTCGGCATGAAGCTCGCCATCGCGGTGGACGAGGACATCGACATCTACGAGCCCGAGGACATCCTGTGGGCCCTGGCCACCCGGGTGACGCCGGAGAGCGTCCAGACGGTCTGTGCCGGCGGCTTCGGCCAGACGTTCCAGCCGAGCGCGCGGAGCACGGCCGGACAGCGCGACTGGACCCAGAGCAACATCCAGTTCCAGGGGGGCCTGGCCATCGACGCGACCGTCCCGTTCGTCTACAAAGAGGCCTTCGAGCGGGCGCGCTACGAGGTCGAGCTGGTGGACCTCCGGAAGTGGTTCACCGAGGAGCAGATCGCGCGGGCTCGGGCTTCGCAGGAAGGCTACGCCCGGTGGATGGCCGAGCGCGGCATCTGACCGAGCCGATCGAAGCCTTCCGCGACATCGATTCGCTCCTGACCGGGCATGCGCGGACGCACGGCGCCCGTGGATATGTCGAGTGTCTCGCACCGCCCGGAGGGCTCACCTTCGCCGAGCTGGACGCCGCGACGAACCGCGTCGCCCACTTCCTGGCCGACCGGGGTCTCCGGCCCAACGACCGCGTCTCCGTCCTGAGCGACAACTGCCTCGAGCTCCTGGTCCTGTTCCTCGGCGTCCAGCGGTACGGGGCCACGGTGAACCCGATCAACGTCGAGGTCCACGCCAGGAACGTCGCCCAGATCCTCCACGACGTGGAGCCCCGGCTGACCTTCTGGAGTCCCGCCCTCCCGGCCGAGCTCCAGGCCCTGGCCCGCGCGGCCGGTGAGACGGCACTGCCCTTCGACGAGCTGTGGGCGCAACTGGCGGCCCTCCCGGCGACGCCGGGCTCGCGCCGGGTCGGCGGGCCCCGTGACATCGCGATCCTCGACTACACCTCCGGCACGACCGCCACCCCCAAGGGCGTCCTGATCAGCCACCAGGCCGTCTTCTACCAGGCCCGCTCCCTGGTCGAGCGCCTCGGCCTCACCGAGGACGATCGGCTCCTCGAGTACCGGGCGCTCTCCTGGGCCTCGCCCCAGGTCCTGTCGGTCGGTCCCTCGCTCCAGGCCGGGGCCGGGCTGGTCCTGGCCCCGCGGTTTTCCCGCCGCCGGTTCTTCGACTGGATCCGCGAATACGGTGTCACGGTCGCGGCCGGCGTTCCCACCGTCTTCGCCGTGCTCCTCGCCGAGCCGGTGGCGGTGACGGCGGCCGACCTCCCGAGCCTCCGGTTCATGACCAGCAGCTCGGCGCCGCTCCCGGTCGAGACGCAGCTCGCCTTCGAGCGCCGGTACGGGATCCCGATCGTCCAGGGATGCGGCATGACCGAGGCGGGGTTCATGGGCGGCAACCCGCCGGGAGCCCGGCGGCTCTCCTCGATCGGGCCGGCCATGCCGTACATCGAGGCGCGATTCGTCGACGAGAGCGGCGCGGTGTGTCCGCCGGGCCGGGAGGGGGAGCTCGTCGTCACCGGGCGCCAGCTCGCCGCCGGCTATCTCGTCGAGCGCGGGCGGGTGATGGCGCTTCCCGGCGACGGCCTTCGCACGGGAGACCTCGGCTACGCCGACGCCGAGGGCTACCTCTACCTCACCGGCCGGACGAAGGACGTCATCATCAAGGGCGGCGTCAACGTCGCGCCGATGGAGATCACCAGCGTCCTGCTCGGCCACCCCGCCGTCGCCGACGCCGCGACGATCGGCGTCCCCGACCCGGTCTACGGCGAGGCGATCGTGAGCTTCGTGGTGCCGCGGCCCGGCGAGGTCGTGACCACGGATGAGCTCCGGGCCCACTGCGCCACGCGACTGTCCGAGTTCAAGCAGCCCCAGCAGATCCGGCTGGTCGACGCCCTCCCCAGGACCGACCGCGGCAAGCTCGCCCGCGAGCGCCTCCAGGCGCTGGCCGAGGGCTGACGTCGACACGCAGATCAGGATAAACTCGTTCGCGTTCGAAGCAAGGAGGAGCCCATGAACCCATTCAACCTGGTCAAGGGAGTCGTTTTGTCCACGCTCATGACGCTCGCAGGCGCCGCGCAGGCGGCCACGTTCGTCTATGTCTCGAACGCCGAGGACGGGAACATCGGCATGTACACGCTGCAGCCGGACGGCACGCTGCAGCCCGGCCCGCGCGTCGACGCGGGGAAGGTGGTGATGCCGATGAGCGTCAGCCCGGACCAGCGCTTCCTCTACGCCGCGGTGCGCTCCAAGCCCTTCACGGTGGTCACCTACTCCATCGACCGCAAGACCGGCGCGCTGACGCAGCTCTCCACCGCGCCGCTCGCCGAGAGCTTCCCGTACATCTACGTCGACAAGACCGGCCGCTACCTGCTCGGCGCCTCCTACGGCGGCCACCTGGTGAGCGTCAACGCGGTGGGCAAGGACGGCAAGGTGTCCGAGCCGATACAGGTGATCCCGACCGCCCGCAACGCCCATGCCATCATCACCGACAAGACCAACCACTACGTCTTCGTGCCGCATCTCGGCACCGACCAGATCTTCCAGTTCCGCCTCGACGCCAAGACCGGCAAGCTGACGGCGAACACGCCGCCGGTGGTGCAGATGAAGGCGATGACCGGCCCGCGCCACATCATCATGTCGCCCGACAACAAGTTCGCCTACCTGCTGAACGAGCTGGTGGCGACGGTGACGACGCTGTCG
>DASYQW010000413.1 GCA_036005065.1 Candidatus Methylomirabilota bacterium
CCGGGAATCCGTCGTCGGCCGGCTCACCCGTGGCACGACGGTTGCTCCGGCAAGGAGAGAGGGTTCGAAAGGAGGCGCGGAGATGAGTGCTCCGATCGGGCGCGCCAGAGTCTGGTTGACGGTCACCATGGTTGCCCTGGCGGCGCTGGGCTTTGCCGTGGTCACCGATCCATCGCTGGCGCGGCAGGAAGTCGCCGGGATGCCGGCGCCCTGGGCGACTCTGCTGGGGGCAGGAGACGCACGGCTGGCGGGACGCATCTCGGCTGCCCTACCCGCCCCTGGCCTGTCGGCGCGGGCCGCCTACCTCCTCGCGTTCCACGCCGCGCAGGACGCGGGAGACGTGCCGGGAATGCTGGCGGCCGCCGAGCGCCTCGAGCGCTTGGGCGAGCCTGCGCTGGCGGCATACCTCCGGCGGGCCGCCGGAGAGAACGCCGCCGAGCGCCTCAGCCGCTGACGCGCACGAGCTTCTGGAGGGAGCGGATCTCCCGGGGCGGCGTCTCGTGGCGGCCCTTGGCCGTATAGGCCACCTCCGCCACGTACATGTCGCCGCGCGAGTCGATGGCGACGCCGTGGGGCGCCACGAACTCGCCCGGCGCCTCCCCCGCGAAGCGGCCGCCGACCCGCCCGACGAGGTCACCTTTCAGGGTGAGGATGCTGACGCGCGCGCCGAGGTTGGGGACGGCGGCGTTCACCGCGAGGTGCGAGGGCAGCTCGCCGACGTAGAGGCGCCCGCCGTTCCGGCGATCGGCGAAGAGACCGCATGGCCGGTGGAGGTTGCCGAGCTGGCCCTGGTACCCGCCCTTGGCGTCGAAGATCTGGACGCGGTGGTTCTCCCGGTCGGCCACGTACACGAGGCCCTCGGCGTCGGTGGAGATGTTGTGCGGGATGTTGAAGCAGCCGGGGTCGGTCCCGGGCTCGCCCCAGGACAAGAGGTGGCGACCCTTCGGGTCGTACTTGTGGACCCGCGAGTTCCCGTAGCCGTCGGAGATGTAGAGGTCGCCCGTGCGCGGGCAGAGCGCGACGTGGGTCGGCCGGTTGAACGGCTTCCCGCTGTGAGGGTCGGCCGCCCTCCCGGCCGTCCCGATGGTCAGCCGGAGCTTCCCGTCGGCCGTGAGCTGTCGGATCGTGTGGGCCCCGTCGTCGGTGAGCCACACCGAGTCGTCGGGGCCGATGGTGATTCCGTGGGCGCGGACCGTCTGCCCTTCACCCCATGACCGGAGGAAGTTCCCGTCGCGGTCGAAGACGATCACCGGATGCTCGCCCCGGTTGTAGACGTAGACCCGGTCATTCCGGTCCACGGCCACCGACGTCGCCTCGACATAGCGCCAGCCATCCGGCAGCTTTCCCCACCGGTCCTCCGCCGTGTAGGTCACGCTCTCCGCCATTACCGCCATGTCTGTCTCCTCCTCAGGATACCGGCCAGCGGGGTCGCAGTGTCTCCTGGTAGGGCAGGCTCCGGACGATCCGCTCGGCGATGCGCTGCGCTTCGATGAGCACCTTGCCCACGTCGATCGTGGTGAGCCGACGGTTTTCCATGAGGACCCGGCCGTCCACGATCGTCGTCTCGACGTCGGCCCCTTCGCCAGCATAGACGAGGTTCGCCACGATCGAGAAGTCGTGCATCGGAACCCAGTTCGGGCGGCGGGTGTCGACGACGATCACGTCCGCCCGCTTGCCCGGCTCGAGCGAGCCGATGTCGGCATCCCAGCCGAGCGCGCGGGCGCTGTCGATGGTCGCCATCTCCAGGGCCTTCTCCGGCCGGATCAGGTCGGGCACCAGTCGAACTTCCTTGTGGACGGTGGCGACCTGGGACATGGCGCGAAACATGTCCAGGCTGTTGTTGGCCGCCGTCGAGTCGCACCCGAGCCCGACCGTGACGCCCCGCTCGATCAGCTCCGGGAACTTGCCCCGGGAGGCGGCGCCGTAGGTCGAGTGCATCGAGGCGCCCGGGTTGTGGGCCACCTTGGCATCGTGCATCTTCACGATGACGACGTCGGAATCCGAGGTGTCGCTCATGTGGACGAGTAGCCAGTTGGGACCGAGGACCCCCAGCCCGGCCATCCACTGTACCGTGCTCATGCCGACGCGCTTCTTGACCACCTCCGACAATCCGAGGAGCAGGCAGTGGAACTGGATCAGCGTCTCGTCGCGATCGGCGTAGGCCTTGACCCCCTGGAACAGCTCGTCGGAGACGTTCGGCTCGATCCGGAGCCCGTACGAGACGCGCACCCGGTCGTTGGCGGTCTTGTGCCAGCGCTTGACGAGCGCCGCGTTCGCCTCCAGGGTCTCCTCGGTCGTCCTCATGCCGGGGAAGCCCGGGGGCGGCTGGTAGCCCTTCGGGAAGTCGTCCATCCCGGCCCAGGCGAAGATGCCCCGGATGCCGCAGTCGGTGAGCGCCCGCCCGACCCCGTCCATCACGTACCCGCCCGGGTCGGCGTGGCACGTGGTGCCGGTCCGGATCATCTCGGCGCAGTTGAGAAGGGTGGACCAGTAGCCGTCCTCCTCCGTCAGGAGCGCCTCGTACGGATAGATTCGCCCGTAGGTCCAGAGGTCGACGGGCACGTCGTCCCCGAGGCCCCGGGCCAGGGCCTGGACGTTGTGGCAGTGGGCGGAGACCAGCCCCGGCAGCACCAGGCGACCGGTCGCGTCGATCGTCCGGGCGGCCGGCTGTCCGGCCAGCGCCGCGGTCTTGTCCACGGCGGCGATCCGGTCGCCCTCGATGGCGACCGCCCCGTCGGTGAGGATCCGGCGCTGACCGTCCATGGTGAGGACGGTCCCGTGCTCGATCTTGAGGTCGTAGGGGGTGCTCACTCTTCGTCCGATCGCCAACAGGCGGCGTCGCGCTCCGTAATGCTCCCCACGCTCGAGCCGAAGCGCTCCGAGCGCGGGCTTTGCCCGCGCAACCCTATCCCGGGGGGAGGTTCGGAAGGGGGGCCGAGCCCCCCTCCGAGGGTCTTGAGGTCGTAGGGGGTGCTCACTTCAGGACGAACTGGACGAGCTCACCGCTCTGGCGGCCCCGCCCCAGGTAGTGTGAGGAGGTCCGCTCGTGCTTCCACTTGACGGCATGCTTGACCTCGGGCGCGTACCAGATCTCCTCCTCGAGCCCCCAGTTCGTGCTCGGCTTGCTCACCAGGCGGAACGCCCGGAACTCCCCGGCCGGGACCCGGACGTCGTCGTACTCCTTGACGCGCCAGATGACCTCGACCGGCGTCCACGACAGTGTCCGCATGTAGTCCTGGAAGGTGAAGACCGAGCGCCACTCCTTGCCCACGTAGAACGGAAAATCGAATGAGCGGTAGGAGGGCGCGGCCTCCCGGATCACCCGGCCTCCGCTGATCACGGCGATGAAGTTCAGGTCGCGGTCGTAGTAATAGGTCTCGCTCCCCGCCGTGAAGGCCAGGACGCCCGATCCCTTGTAGACGTCGTCCTTGTCGAACGTCAGGGTGAGCGTGAGGGGCTCCGGCTGACTCGAATCGACGACCCGGTAGGTCCAGCTCGAGCCGGGTCGGAGCAGCGGCGCGTCGACGATGGCCGACAGCGGCGTGGCCACCCGACCCCCGCAGGCGGCGAGGGCGAGCGCACTCAGCACGAGGAAACCCCAGGCCAGCGGGTGGGGACGAGTGGTCATGCGGCGTTCCTCCTCAGCAACCGGGCGCATGGTGGATGCCGGCACTCTTGAGGGCCAGCGCCTGGAGCTCCTCGGCCAGCTCGAGCGTTCGCTGGGCCGCCCGGCGGGCTGTGGCCTGCGCCTCGGGTGTCGTGGCGTAGCGGAGCAGCAGGCGCCGCCCGAGCTCGTGGTGATGCCGCTCGTCCGGCTCGATGGTCTCGCGGTAGAGCCGCGCCGTCGCCTCGTCGCCGATCGCCTCGCAGAACTCGATGAACTGCCGGTTCTTCACGATCGCGATCGCCTCTCGCGTGAACTGGCCGGCGGCGACGCGCTCGACGGTCGTCTCGAGGCCGTCGAGATACTGGAAGAGCGGCCCATAGCCCTTGGCCAGGGGATTGAAGGCCCCGGCGTCGAATCCGAGCTCTCCCAGCCGGTCGGCGACCAGGCGGTAATGCTTGGCTTCGTCACCGACCTGCCGGGCCAGCGCCAGCTTGACGTCCAGTTCCTCGGTGGTCGCCATCCACCGGGCGGCGCTCTCGCTGGCCTCGATCTCGTTCTTCAGGGCCACCTTGAGCAAGTTCACGACGGTGAGGTCTCCCTCCACCTCCGGCTTGAGCGTCGCCTCGGGGGTGAGCCGCCGGAGCAGCTCCTGGTTCTGCGCGTCCAGCTCCCTGACAAACGCCTCGGCGTCCATTCGAGCCTCCGTACGGTGGTCGGGCCTCGGGCGGCGACTCTGCGGGTCTGGCCCGCCCTGCGCCATGGAGCGTCCCCGGTCTCCTACCGCTCCGGCGGCTCCGGGGGCGCCGGCGATCCCGCGGCGCCATCGGCCTGGCGCTCGACATAGCCGCGCAGGAGCTCGGGAAGCTCCTCGGTCAGTGTCTCACGCGTCACCACCCGGTCGCAGCGGTCGTGGAGCGGCTTGGTCGTCTTCCAGAGCGCGTGGGTCGTCCAGGCCAGCACCGGCGCCGGCCGGCCGGCCGCCTCGACCGCCCGCAGCGCGGCGTCGAGGTCGAGCCCATGGGCGGTGAGGTCGATCATGATCAGCGCGGGGGCGTCGGCCAGCCCAGCCTGAAACTCCTCGACGGTCCGCGCCGCTCGCCACGGATAGCCCAGGCGCCGCGCGGTCTCGCCGATGCGGCTCGAGAAGAGGAGGTCACGCACGAGGGCGACGATGCGCCGCTCCATCCGCCCTCACTCCGCCGCGCTCTCGGGCTTGAGCCAGTACCGCATCCACTCCTGGAGGTGGGACAGCGTGGTGAAGTCCCGCATCCGATCCAGGTACACCTTGCCGTTGAGGTGATCGGTCTCGTGCTGGAGCACGCGGGCGAAGAAGTCCTTGGCGGTGAGCTCGATCCGCTCACCCTTCCGGCCATAAGCCTCCAGGCGGACCGCCGTGTGGCGGGGAACCATCCCCCGGAAGTCCGGAATCGACAGGCATCCTTCCCAGTCGGCGACCGCTTCCTCGCCGACCGGCGTGAGGACCGGGTTCACGATCACGGTGAGCGGGATGCGGGGCATGTCGGGATAGCGGGGATGCGACTCCACCTCGAGGACGGCGATCTGCCGGGACACGTGAACCTGGGGCGCCGCCAACCCCACACCGTCGTACTCGTGCATGGTCTCGATCATCTCGTCGATGAAGCGCTGGACGTCGGGGTGCGTGATCTCGTTCACCGGGACCGGATCAGCGCTCCGGCGGAGCACGGGATGTCCCAGGCGGGAGACCTTCAGGATCGCCAAATCAAGATTCTCCCCTCAGCGGCTCGGATGACACGGCAATCTTAGCACACGGCCCGGCCGGCGCCGCGCGGCGACCGCCGCATCTTGGCCTCGGAGGGGGTGTTCCGACACCCCCTCCGATTCAAACTCAGACGGCCGGGCGCCCGGTCTCGAGGCCGTCCAGGGTGATGAAGCGCGCCCCGGCCCCGCGCATCTCGGCGACGGCGCGGTCGCTGTCTCCGGGTGTGAGGTCCACTCCCCGGATCGCATCGGCCAGGACCACGACTTCGAAGCCGTCGCGGGCGGCGTCGAGCGTCGTCGCCTTCACGCAGTAGTCCGTGGCCAGCCCCCCGAGGTAGAGGCGCCGGACGCCGCGGCGGCGCAGGAGGGCCGGGAGAGGCGTGCCCCCCGTGTCCTCGGCCTGCCAGGCCGAATAGGCGTCCTGCTCGGGGTCCATGCCCTTCGAGACCAGGGTGGCGTCCGCAGGGATCCGGCAATCCGGGTGAAACGCCGCGCCGGGTGTCTCCTGGACACAGTGGGCCGGCCAGACGCCGCCATAGGCCTGGAAGTGCTTGGTCCGGGGCGGATGCCAATCGCGCGTCAGGAAGACCGGCGCTCCCGCCTCGCTGAAGCGCGCCATGTACTGGTTCAGGATGGGTACCACCCGATCGCCCTCCCGGACGCCGAGGGCCCCGCCCGGGCAGAAGTCGTTCTGCACGTCCACGACCACCAGCGCGTCACGAGTGGGGTCGAGCCGAATCGCCATCGCGCGCCTCCTTCCGATCCACTATCCCGCCGCCAGGGCGATCGTGAGCTCGCGGCGTACCTCGGCGTCGGTCTCGCGGACCTGCGCCGCCTCGAGGGCCGCTCGCGCCGCCTCGCCACCGAGCCGGCCGAGCGCCCAGGCCGCGTGACTCCGGACCTCCGGGTCCGCGTCGTCCAGCGCCGCCGTCAGCGCCGGCAGCGCGCTCGGATCGCCCGCGTTGCCGAGCGCCACCGCCGCGCTGCGGGCCAGGCCCCGACGCCGGGCGCGGCGGAGCGGGCTCCCCCGGAGCCGGCGCCCGTACTCCTCGTCGCCGAGCGCGACCAGCTCGGTCAGGGCCGGCACGTCTCGAGCCGCGAAGGCCGCCTCCCGTGTGATCGGCGCGCGGCGGTTCCAGGGGCAGACGTCCTGGCAGATGTCGCAGCCGAAGGCGAGCGTGCCCAGACCCTCCCGCAGATCCCGCGGGATCGAGCCCCGATGCTCGATGGTCAGATACGAGATGCACCGTCGCGCATCGAGGACGTAGGGCTCCGGAAACGCCCCGGTCGGACACGCCTCCAGGCACCGGGTGCACGTGCCGCAGCGGTCGGGCAGCGCCGAGTCGGGCGCCAGCACCGCGGTGGTCAGGATCACGCCGATGAAGAAATACGACCCGAGCCCGGGGTGGAGGAGCATCGTGTTCTTGCCGATCCACCCCAGCCCCGCACGGGCCGCCAGGTCCCGCTCCAGGACGGGGCCGGTGTCCACGTAGACGCGCCCGGCCGCGCCCGGAGCCGCCGCGACGAGATCGGCCAGCACGTGGCGCAGGCGCGGCTCGATCACCGCATGGTAGTCGGCGCCCCAGGCATACCGCGCCACGTGGGCCGGGCCGTCGGCAGCCGGCCCTTGATGATAGTTGAGCGCGCAGGCGATCACCGAGCGCGCCTCCGGCACGACCGCAGTCGGGTCCCGGCGCTTCGCCCGCCCGCGCTCGAGGTAGCCCATGGTGCCGGCGTAGCCGGCGTCGAGCCAGGCCTCGAACGCCCGTCCGTGCTCGGGCGCCTCGGCCGGACCGATGGCGACCAGGTCGAAGCCGACGCGGTACCCCGTCGCCTTCACGCGCTCCGCCAGCGCCGCCGGCGTCGTCACGAGCGCTCCTCGCGACGGGCCCGGATCACCAGGCGGCTCTCGGTGAGCGTTCGGCCGCCCTCGGCGAGAAAGCGCTCCCAGGCCGGCCAGCGGCCGTCGGCTTCCCACTTCGGGCGGAACCGTGCCGTCGCCTGAAGCGCCGACTCTGCCGACTCGAAGCGCGCGACGTCCCGCTCGACCTCGAGGTCCTCGACCCGGAACCCGGCCGTCTCGAGGGCCGCCCGAGCACGCTCCTCATCGTAGGCGAAGCGGGAGACCCGTCCCGTCTCCTGCCACTGGTCCACGTGGAAGGCGGCGAACGCGAGCACACTCCCACGGGACACTCCCGCGGCCGCCCGCTCGATGATGGCGTCCGACATGCAGAGGTGAGCCACGACGAGGTCGGGGCGTCCCAGCGTCCGGTAGTCGACTCGCTCGGCGTCGCCCACGACGAAGAGGACGTTACCGACTCCCGCTCGCCGGGCGCGTCGGCGGGCCTCGACGAGGGCCCCCGCGTCCGTGTCGATCCCCAGGACCCGCCGCGCCTTCGGCGCCAGCGCCAGGGCGAGCCGGCCGGTCCCGGTGCCCACGTCGAGCACGGTTCCGGTGGCGAGCGGCTCGGTGCTCAGCCAGGCGACCAAGGTGGGGGAGAGCCCCTCGTGCCCGCCGCCCTCGGCGAGGGCCCGCTGCGCCCGGGCCGCGTCTCCTTTCATCCTGCCGGCCTCCGGTCCGAGTATACTCTCTTGAAAGTATGCCCGAGCCCGCCCCCGTGCAGCCGGCCGTCGCCGTGCCCCAGGCCGCGCCGGGCTCCGTCGGCGAGGTCGCCGGGTTGTTTCTCAAGCTCGGCCTCATCGGCTTCGGGGGACCCGCCGCCCACATCGCCATGATGGAGGACGAAGTCGTCCGCCGGCGGCGCTGGCTCACCCGGGAACGATTCCTCGATCTCCTCGGGGCCACCAACCTGATCCCCGGTCCGAACTCGACCGAGATGGCCATCCACGTCGGCTTCGTTCGCGCCGGCTGGCGCGGTCTCCTTGCCGGGGGGGCGTGCTTCATTCTTCCGGCCATGCTGATCACCCTCGCGATCGCCGTCGGGTACCGCCGGTATGGCACCCTGCCCGAGGCCACCTGGCTCCTGTACGGGGTGAAGCCGGTGATCATCGCGGTCGTCGTCCAAGCGCTCTGGAGCCTCACCCGGCAGGTGCTTCGCACGCCGCTCACCGGGGCGATGGCGGCGGCCGTCGCGGTCCTCGCGCTGTGGGGCGCCAACGAGGTCGCGCTCTTGTTCGGCGCGGCGCTGCTCGTCCCGCTGGTGCGGCTCGGCGCGACCGGACCGGCCGCGGCCCGCGGGTTGGTGTTCGCGGGGCCGGGCACCGCGCTCGCGCTTCCGGCCCCCCTGGCCGCCGCGGCGGGAGTCGCCGGGTCCGCAGCGCCGCCGAGCCTCGTCACGCTCACCCTCGTCTTCCTCAAGGTCGGCTCGATCCTCTTCGGGAGTGGCTACGTCCTGCTCGCCTTTCTGCGCCCGGATCTCGTCGAGCGCACCGGGTGGCTCACGGACCGTGAGCTCCTCGATGCCGTGGCCGTCGGGCAGCTCACGCCCGGACCCGTGCTCACCACCGCGACCTTCATCGGGTATCTGGTGGCCGGGATCCCCGGGGCCTTCCTGGCCACCCTCGGGATCTTCCTCCCCTCCTTCGTGTTCGTGGCGCTCTCCAATCCCCTCGTGCCTCGGCTCAGGCGCTCGCGCTGGGCCGGGTCGTTTCTGGACGGCGCCAATGCTGCCTCCGTCGCGCTGATGGCCGTGGTGATGTGGCAGCTCGGCCGGGCGGCCATCGTGGACTGGCTCACCGCCTGGCTGGCCCTGGCCGCGGCGGGTCTCCTGTTCTGGCTGCGTCTCAACTCGGTCTGGCTCGTCCTCGGTGGGGCCGTGGCCGGGCTCATCGCGGCTCGCCTCCGATGAGGCGGCCCGGTTCCACCGGGCGGACGGTGGGACGTAGGCACTACCCAGGCCGCCCGATGAGGCAGCCCGGGCCGATCAGGCTGCTGGTCCGCGCAGCCTCCGATGGCCGACCACTCCGTTAACCCGGGAGGTAGGCATGGCTCGATCGTCGCGTCGCGAGTTCCTCCGCACGGGCGCCGGAGTCACGGTCGGGCTCGCGCTGGGTACCGGTTTCGCGAGCCCGCTGGTGCTTCGCGCTCAGCCCAAACAGGTGGTGATCCTGGGGCTCTGGCCGTTCACCGGCGCCTTCGCCGAGATGGGGCCCGTGCTGGAGCGCGGCATGAAGATGGCGCTGGAAGAGCATGGCATGCAGATCGCCGGCCACGCCATCCGGTACGTCGGTCGGGATTCCGAGACCAACGCGCAGGCGGCCGCCCGGCATGCCGAAGAGGCCGTCCGGACGGAAGGCGCCCGCTACATCATCGGGCCGTGGTCTTCGTCGGTCGCCCTCGCAGTCTCCGATGTGGCCAAGCGCACGAAGACGCTCCACTACTTCTCGGGAGGCACCGACGAGATCAGCGGCGCCCGCTGCCACCGCTACTCGTTCCAGTGGGCCGCCAGCCCCGGGGTCGCGGCCAGGACGGTGGTGGACCAGTTCGCCAAGGCCAATCCGGCGGCCAAGCGGTGGTACCTCCTGGTCGCCGATTACGCCTTCGGCGCCGCTGTCGAGAAGCAGGTTCGGGCAGCCGCCCAGCCGCACGGCGTCCAGATCGTTGGCGCCGATCGCCATCCGCTCGGCGCCCGGGCATTCGCCAGCCAGCTGACGCGGGCCACCGCCGCCAAGCCGGACGTGATCTGCCTGGTGAACTTCGGTGCGGACACCGTGCAATCAGCCCGCGAGATCGCCGGGGCCGGGCTCACGCCCCGGCTACCGCTGCTCGTGGTCTGGGCGGGCCTCGAGGAGCTGATGCAGCTCACCCCGGAGATTCGCGCCAACATGTGGGTCGGCTCGAACTTCTACCACACGGCGGACACCCCGGTGGCCAAGCACTTCACCCGGCAGTACCGCGAGAAGCATGGAAGCCCTCCCGGCTACGCCCCGGCGGCAGCCTACGGCATGACGCGGCTGGTGATGCGTGCCATGGAGAAGGCCCGCTCCATCGAGGTGCCCGACGTCATCAAGACGCTCGAGGGGCTGGACGCGGTCGACCTGCTCGGCCGCATGTCCGTCGACGCCCGGACCCACCAGACCGTCCGGCCGTACTTCTTCCTGCGATGCAAGCCGAAGGCGCAGATGAAGGACGCCGCCGACGTCGCCGACATCGTGGCGATGACGGCGATCGCGCCACCCCGCGAGGCCAGCGCCTGCAAGGACATCGGTGGTTTCTAGTTTCGGAGGGGCCCTCTGCGGCCCCCTCCGAGGCCTCCCCCAGGACCGTTGCGCCGGCGAAGCCGGCGCCCGGAGTGGAACACCAACCGTCGGTGGTCGGGCAATCGCGGAGCGCCAGGTCAACCCGACAAGCTGTCGGTCGTGGGAGCGAACACGCGGGGATACGTCCCGTTGCGCCACCGACCGCGATCTGCTACGGTCTCGGTAGACCGGAGTTTGCCGCGTTCTCGCTGGATCTGGCGTGTTCTCATAAGGAGGTACCCGTGGACAAGCCGACCATCATGCCCAAGCCGAACGGCCCCTACATCGTCAAGGGCCCGATCCGTCTGGTCGACGCCGACGGCACCGAGTATCGCCTCGACCGCGAGACCATCGCCCTCTGCCGCTGCGGCGGCTCGACGACCAAGCCCTTCTGCGATGGGACCCACTCGAAGATCGGCTTCCAGGCGGCGGAGAAGGCCGTCCGCGAGGCCGGCAAGACCCCGTAGCGCCGGAGAGGAGGCCATGGGCCCGGCCCTGACGTCGAAGCGCTACCCGGTGAAGGATCTGGCCGACGCCGTCGAGCTCTGCTACGCGCAGGGCTGGACGGACGGTCTGCCGGTGATCCCGCCGACCTCGGACCGCGTCGCGGCCATGCTGGAGGCGGCCCGGCTCGAGCCCGGCCAGGAGGTCGCCTACATCACGCACCGCGCGGTGTCGGTCACCGCCGAGAAGGTCGCCATCAACGCGGTCATGGCCGGCTGCCTCCCCGCCTACATGCCGGTGGTGGCGGCGGCGATCGAGGGAATCGGGGATCCCGTCTTCAATTACCACGGGCCCGGAACGTCGACCGCCGGCGCCGCCGTTCTCATGGTCGTGAACGGCCCGGTGGCCCGGGAGCTCGACATCAACGCCGGTGACAACCTGTTCGGCCCGGGCTGGCGCGCGAATCTGACCATCGGGCGGGCGGTGCGACTCGTCATGCGGAACGTCTGCGGCTCGCGGCCGGGCACGCTCGATCGCGGGACGCTGGGGCACCCCGGCAAGCTCTCGTACGTGATCGCCGAGAACGAGGCCGAGAGCCCCTGGCCGCCGCTCCACGTGGAGCGCGGCTTCCTGCCCGAGCAGAGCGCGGTGACCGTCATGGCGGCCGAGGCGCCACACCCGTTCTACAATCAGCTCTCCGCCACCGCCGACGGCATCCTGACGACGCTCTGCGACGACATGCGTATCTCGGGCAATGTCATGGGGCAGCCGCCCTACATGCTGGTCCTGGCCGGCGAGCACATGCGGACGATCGCGCGGGATGGCTGGACCAAGGCGCAGATCCGCGAGTTCGTCTACCAGCATACCCAGAACCCGCACGCCCATCTCAAGCGGACGCAGCGGATGGCCGGCGCCGTCCTTCCGGGCGACGACGCGCGCCTGCGCCCACTGGTGGAGTCGCCGGACGACATCCTGGTGGTGGCGGCCGGCGGACGGGCGGGCGCCTTCTCGGCCTACATCCCCGGCTGGAGCAGCAAGCGCTCTTCCCGGGCCGTCACCAAGGAGGTCAAGCGATGATCGAGATCCTCGACCCGACGGTGAGCCCCGGCGAC
>DASYQW010000414.1 GCA_036005065.1 Candidatus Methylomirabilota bacterium
TCAAAGGCCCAGCTCTTCGAGAGCCTCGATGATGACGTGCTTGGGCGCCAGGTGGGCATCGTTGAGGTGGATCAGGTAGCCGGAGAGCTCGTCCGGGAGCTTGAACGGCAGGTGGCACTTCCGGCAGGTCTCGGTGCGCCCCGCGATGTCGACCCGATAGGTCTGCAGCACGGCGCGCAGGAGCCGGCTTTCCCGGGTGATCCCGACCCGGTCCACCGGCACCCCGAAGGCCTGCTCGAAGATCTGGGCCACCGCGCAGGCGGCGTCGCCCTCCGCCAGCGCGCCGAACGCCTGGCGCCGGTCATTGGCCCGGAGGAACTCGCTGAGCTTCACGATCGATATGATTCCCGAGACGACCCGCTTCTGTCAACCCGTAGGGGAAGGCTCCTCTCCGCGGCTACCGTGACGCGCCGCGCCGGGCCAGGTACTCGGAGCCGACCAGGATCTGGCGCGGCTTGGCCCCGTCGCCGGGGCCGATGATGCGATCCTGCTCCATGAGGTCGATGAAGCGGGCCGCCTTCGGGTAGCCGAGTCCCAGTCGCCGCTGGATGAAGCTGATCGACGCCTGCTTCTGGCTGAGCACCAGCTCGACAGCCCGCCAGTAGATCTCGTCGCGCTCGGCCTCGCTGGCGCCCTCGCCGGCGGCAGTCTCCTTGATGGGCTGGAGCAGCCCTTCCTCGTACACCGCCTGCCCCTGCTTCCGGAGGAACGCCGCGATCTCGCGGACCTCGCCCTCGGAGACCCAGGCCCCGTGGATGCGCACCGGCCGCGAGGCGCCCGGCGGCACGAAGAGCATGTCGCCCCGCCCGAGGAGCTGCTCCGCCCCGTTCTGGTCCAGGATGGTCCGGGAGTCCACCTTGGAGGCGACCTGGAAGGCGATGCGGGCCGGGAAGTTCGCCTTGATCAGTCCCGTGATGACGTCCACCGAGGGGCGCTGGGTGGCGATCACGAGGTGGATGCCGACCGCCCGGGCGATCTGGGCGAGCCGGGCCAGCGCGGTCTCGACCTCGCCGGCGGAGACCATCATGAGATCCGCGAGCTCGTCCACCACGACGACCCAGTAGGGCAGCCGCTCGGCGGGCGGCATCTCCCGGTTGTAGCTCTCGATGTTCCGCACCGCCTTGGCCGCCAGCAGCTTGTAGCGCTCATCCATGCGGCCGACGATCCAGCGGAGCCGCGCCGACGCCTCCTTGGCGTCGGTCACGACCGGGGCCAGCAGGTGCGGGATCCCGTCGTACATCCCGAGCTCGAGGCGTTTCGGATCGATCAGGAGGAAGCGCACGTCGGCGGGAGGGCGCCGGTACAGGATCGAGCAGATCATCGTGCTCAGACCGGCCGACTTGCCGGCCCCGGTCGCGCCGGCGATGAGGAGGTGTGGCATCGCCGCCAGGTCGGTGATGTAGGGCTGGCCGATCGCATCCTTGCCCAGGGCCAGCGCGAGCGGCGCCTTGGACTCGACGAATTCCCGCGACGCGAGGATCTCCCGGAGGTAGACCGTCGAGGGCTCGGGGTTCGGGACCTCGATGGCCACGGTCCCGCGACCCGGGACGGGGCCGAAGACCCGGACGGCCCCCGCCTTCATGGCGAGGGCCAGGTCGTCGGCCAGGTTCACCACCTGATTCACCTTGACGCCGGGCGCAGGCTCGAATTCGTAGCCCGTGATGACGGGCCCCGGGTTCACCTGGACGATGCGGCCCTCAGCGCCGAAGTCCTCGAGCCGCTTCTTGAGGAGCTCGGCGTTCTGCTGGAGCTCCTCGCGCGTGCGCCGGCGCTCGGTTGCGGGAGGAGCCTTGAGGAGCGCGATGGGCGGCAGCTGGAAGGTCTGCCCGGCTCGGGCGAAGTCGAAGGTCTCTTGCCAGGCGAGCCCGCGCTCGGCGAGGGGGCCCTTCAGCCGCTCCCTCGCCGGCGGGGCCGAGGGCGCCGGGGAGATGGCCGGTTCCGTGGCGAGGGCGATGGCCGGCGGCTCCGGCTCCGCGACCCGGGCGGAGGCGGCGGACGCCGCCGAGGCCGGCCGCGTCCGCCCGCGGAAGAGGCGGGCGAGCCCCAGGAGGACGCCGCGCGACAGTCCCGTGTAGGAGCCCTGGGTGAGGCAGAGCAGGGCGACCGCGAGGAGCGTCACGAGGACGAGGATGCTCCCGAGCTCCCCGATCGTCTGGCGGAGCGCGGCCTGCACCGTCCGGCCGAGGAGCCCGCCCCGGTGGAGGTAGACCCCGCCGGTCGGCCCCGAGGTTCGCGCCAGGAGGCCCGTGAGGCCGACCAGGCCGAGGCTCACGCCCGCGAGCGTGGACAGTCGGCCGACCGGCAACGGGCGGAGGAACGTCGAGACGGCCCAGCCGGCGAGGGCGAGCGGCAGGAGGTACCCGGCATACCCGACGGTTGCGAAGATCCCCCAGCCGATCCAGAGCCCGACGATCCCGACCTCGCCGACCTGGTCGAGCCAGTGAAGGGCTGGGTCGTAGGAGATCAGGGAGGCGCCGATATACGCGGCCAGGCCGAAGGCGACCACTCCCTGGGCCTCGCGAACCCAGCGGGCCGCGGCCCTGGGCGG
>DASYQW010000415.1 GCA_036005065.1 Candidatus Methylomirabilota bacterium
GGGGGGCATCGGGGGGTCTTCCGAGACCCCCCGAAATGACCTAGAGGCGGGACTTGAGCTTGGCGGGCGCCCCGCTCCAGACGGCCGGCACCACCGGCTGGTAGATCGAGAGGACCTTCCGCACGTACTCCCGCGTCTCCCGGTAGGGGGGGACCCCGCCGTGCGCGCGCACCGCGTCCTCCCCGGCGTTGTAGGCCGCCAGGACGAGCCTCAGGTTGCCGTCGTAGCGCGCGAGCAGATTCCGGAGGTGACGGACCCCGCCGTCGAGGTTCGCCGCCGGATCGAACACGTCGGCGATGCCCAGGGTGGCGGCCCGCCCCGGCATGAGCTGCATGAGCCCGCCAGCGCCCTTCGGCGACACCGCCCGGTGGTTGCCGGCCGACTCGACCTGGACGACGGCCTCGACGAGCCGCCGATCGACGCCGTAGCGCGTCGCCGCGCTCTCGATCTCGCGGGCGAAGCCCGGCGCCGGCGGCGGCGCTGTTGGCGCGACGACCGGAGGCGAGCAGGCGCCGGGGGCCAGGCGCAGATAGCGGGGATCGCAGGGGCTGTTGGTGAAGTGGACCACGCCGGCCTCGTCCTCGACGCGCAAGACTTGCGCGCCGGCGGGCGCGATCAGCACGAAGACGGTCAGCGTAACGACTGCGGCAATCAGGGGTTGGCGCGCACGCGTCGTCACAATCCTGTATCCTACAGCAAACCCGGTGCCCGGCCCGAAGAATCGAGTCGGTCGATGCGGGGCAGGATCTCCGTCTCCGCGGCCTGGAGGTCCTGGGGAAAGTCGATCTCGATCCACGGAAGTCCGGCGGTGGAACAGGCGACGAAGCGGTGGCGGGGCAGGAGGGCATCCAGGGCGGCTTCGTAGTCGCCCTCGATCCGGTCCTCGCGGACGAAGCGCTCGAGCGTTGCCGCCAGCTCCCGCCCGGCCGCGCGCCCGATCTTCACGAAGCCCACCCACTCCGCGCGCGCGTCGAAGAGCGCCTCCGGCGGCCCCATGACGCCGCGCCGGAGCGCCACCACCTGTCCGGCCCGGGAGTAGACGACGATCTCCTCACCGGTGTCGGGAAACTCGGGCTCGGCCAGGAAGGCGTTCGCCTCGGGCGCGCCGATCACGCGCGCGAGCAGCGGCGGCGCGAAGAGGACGTCGCCGTCGGCGAGCAGCACGTCGTCGCGCTCGAACTCGGCGCGCCCCGTCCAGAGCGACAGGATCGGGCCCTTGGTGTAGGCGGGGTTCTCGAGGTACCGGACGGGCATGCCGCGATGGGAGGCGCCGAGCTGCGCTCGGATCGCCTCCTGGCGGTAGCCGACGACCAGGGTGGCCTGGCGCACCCCGAGGGCCGCGAACCCGTCCAGGAGCCGCGCCAGGAGACTGCGTCCCCCCAGCTCGATGAGCCCCTTGGGACGCTCGTCGGTCAGAGGAGCGAGACGCTTGCCGACGCCGGCGGCCAGGACGAGCCCGGTCACGGGGTCTTTTTCTTCCCCTGCTCGGACTCCTCGAAGACGAGCTCGTCCTGCTTGGTCTTGAGCTTCTTCATCAGCTCCTCGAAGTTCGAGTGCTGGATGATCCGGTTGAACTGGGTGCGGTAGTTGCCGACGAGACTCACGCCCTCGATCGTCACGTCGTACACGCGCCAGCGGTCGCCTTGCTTGTGCATCCGATAGTCGATCGGGATCTCGGTGTTGGACTTGGTGACCAGCTTGGTCCGGACCGTCGCCTGGTCCCCGTCCACCGAATCGCCGACGTACAGGATCTTCTCGCCGCTGTAGAGGTCGATCTTGCCGACGTAGGAGCGCTCGATGAGATCGGCGAAGAGGTGGGAGAACTCGTCACGCTGCTGCGGCGTGCGGCCCTGCCAGTGGCGGGCCAGGGCCCGCCGGCCTGTCTCCTGCCAGTCGAACACCTCGTTGGCGATGGCCCGGACCTGCTTGCGGCGCTCCTCGACCTTGCCGGGCTTCTTGAGCTCGGGATCCTGCAACACCTTGAGCACGCGGTCCGTCGCGCCCTTGAGCTCGTCCGTCGGCGCCGCCGCTTCGGCGCGGGCCGTGAACATCGCCAGGGCCAGCATGGCTGCGATCATCACTCCCTGTCTCATCCCTTCCCTCCCGCGGACTTTCCGACCCCCGGTCGCGTTTCGGGGGGCACCAACCGGCGGATCTCCTCGACGTCCATGCCGGCGGCGTGAGCGAGCTGCTCGAGTCCGTAGACGTGGGCGAAGAGCGCTTGCAGATACTCTCCCCGAGTCTTGGCGTAGGCGAGGAAGGCGTCGGAGAGGTCCCGCGGTTCCCCGACGCCCAGGTCGAAGTTCGAGGACGCCGCCACCAGCCACTGCCGGCCGTTCCGGTGGGCCTGGTCGAGCGCCTTGACGTTCCGCTGGGCTTCGACCACGGCATCGTAGGCTTCCCTGACCTGCAGCGGGATGCCGTCCTCCGCGAAGTCCTGGAGCGCCTCGAGCTTGTGGACCTCGGCCTCCGCCTCTTTGATCTTCCCAGCCTGGATGCCGAAGTCGAGGTTGAAGCGGAAGCCCACCACGGGGCCCACCGCCACGTGGTTGAGCGGGTCGACCACGAAGGGGTTCTCGAGGCGGTCACGGTTCGTCGCGTAGGCGGCCGACCCCAGGATGCCCACGAAGAAGAGCGGGTAGCGCTTCTTGCGCTCCACCTCCACGAGATTCCGGCGGGCGTTGATGCCCTCCCGGAGCTGGGTGAACTCGGGCCGCTTGGCCCGGGCGTCTTCGATGAAGAGCTCGAGGGCGCGGAGGTCACGCAGCTCGGTGGGAAGGGCCTTGTCGGCCGGCTCGACGACGGTGCCTCGCGGCTGGCCGGTCCAGGTGGCCAGCGCCGAGCGGGCCAGATCGATGGTCCTGTCGACGAGGTTGAGGTTCTTGTCGATCTCCCCCTTGCTCGTGCGAAGGCGGTAGACGTCCACCTCGGAGGTGAAGCCGCCCTCGATGAGCCGCTCGGTGCGTCCGACGGTGTCGTCGACCTGATCCCGGATCTCCAGGAGGAACTGCCTGATCATGGTGGCCGTGACCAGCCCCCAGTACGCCTGCTTGACCTTGAGGGCCACCTCGGTGCCCTTCAGGTCGACACCGGCCTGAGTGGCCCGGACCCCGTGCTCGGCGGCCTGCCGGGCGTTCTGGATGAGCCCCCAGGTGAACACCGGCTGGATGATCTCGATCCCGGCCCGGACGAAGACGCCCGTGATCCTCGGAGAGTACTGGTCGTCGGGCGACGAGACCTGATCGCCACGGGCCCGGGGCGACGGACCGAGGATCGTCGTCAGTTCCATCTGCGGGAAGCCGGCCCCCCGGGCCTGAAGCTGCTTGCCGCGGATGCCCTCGACCTCGGCCTCCGCCTGCCGGACCTCGGGAGCGCGGGTCAGAGCGGCCCGCACACTCTCCTCGAGCGTGAGGGTCACCCGGCGCTCACCGCCCGCCCCGGCGGCCGGTGTCTGGGCGGGGGCGGGCCGGACGACCAGCAGCGCGACGGTCAGGACCAGGAGGGGGAGGGTCCCAAGGGTACGCATGGCTCTAAATCTTGCCGAAGACGTACTTCGAGATCAACTCCTCGATGTCCACCGGGGCCTCCACCTCGCTCAGACGGCCCCCGGGCTGGATGGTCTTCTCCGAGCCGCCGGGATTGATCTGGACGAACTTCTCGCCGATGAGGCCCTTGGTCTTGATCGAGACGATGGCGTCGGCCTGGAGCTGGACGCTCTGGTCGATGTGCATGGCGACCCGCGCCTGATAGTCCTTGAGCCGGATGGACTCGACCCGGCCCACCGGAACGCCGGCGATCTCGACCGAGGCGCCCGACTTCAGCCCCCCCACGGTCGGAAAGTCGGCATAGACGACGTACCCGCGGGCGCCGAAGATGTCGACCTGGCCGAGGCGCACCGACAGGTAGGCCAGCGCCAGGACGCCGACGAGCATGAAGAGGCCCACTCCGATCTCGACCTGGCGGCGCATCCCTCTCTCCTCCCCGCGACCGGGCGCTAGGTCATTTCGGGGGGGTCTCGGAAGACCCCCCCGATGCCCCCCGCCGTGGCGGCGGCGAAGCCGCCGCTCGGAGCACTCCTCGATACACCACGCGCTCGATGGTCGGCGCCGGGCTATTCCGACACACGTCTAGGTGACCTGGGTCTCGATCTCGCCGTGGATGAACTGGCGAACCGCCGGATCCTCGGATCCCTCGATCTCGGCCGGAGGCCCCACCTGGCGGATCCGTCCCTCGTGGAGGACGGCCACGCGGTTGGCGATGCGAAAGATCTCCGGGATCTCGTGGCTGACCATGACCGCCGTGAAGTTGAACTTGCGATGGAGCTCGACGATGAGATGGTGGATCGAGTTCACCAGGACGGGGTCGAGTCCGGTCGTCGGCTCGTCGAGGAAGACCACCCGGGGCTCGGTGACGAGCGCCCGGGCGATGGCGACCCGTTTCCGCATGCCGCCCGAGATCTCGGCGGGGAACTTGTGTCCCATGTCGGCGAGCCCGACCTGGGCCAGCGCCTCCTTGGCGCGCGGCACGATCGCGTCTTTCGGCAGCCGGGTCTTCTCCTTGATCGGGAAGAGCACGTTCTGGAAGACGGTCAGCGAGTCGAAGAGGGCACCTCCCTGGAAGACGACGCCGAATCCTTCCCGCACGCGGTCGAGCGCGCGGCCCCGGAGGGCCGTGACGTCTTCCCCCGCGATCACGATCCGCCCGGCATCCGGCCGCACCAGTCCGAGCAGGTGGCGCAGCAGCACGGACTTTCCGCCACCCGAGCGGCCGATGATGACCATCAGCTCGCCGGGGCCGATCTCGAGGTTCACGCCGCGGAGCACCGGCTGGGCGCCGAAGCGCTTTTCGAGGCCTTCGATCAGGATGGCCGGCGCTCCGCCGGTCCCCGGCGCTCCGCGGTCTTGGGTTACAGGTTCAACGCTTGCCATCATTCCTCAGGGCCCGTTGGCGGGCCACCGGCCCTCGCATTTGACCATTCCGTTCCGCTCCGAGCGGCGGCTTTGCCGCGTGTTCCGCTCCGAGCGCGGGCTTCGCCCGCGCAATCCCACCTGGGGGAGGTTCCGGAGGGGGCCGTCGAGGCCCCCTCCGGTTGACTTCAGGGCAGCACCGAGCCCATGAAATAGTCCAGCACGAAGATCAAGACCGAGGCCAGGACCACCGACTCCGTGGTCGCCCGCCCGACGCCCTCGGCCCCGTGGCCGACGTGGAAGCCTTTGTAGCACGCCACCCAGGTCACGATCACCCCGAAGGCGAGCGACTTCCAGAACCCGACCCAGATATCCGTCGTCGACAGGAAGGACTGGATCTGACCGAAATAGGTCCCCCCGGAGAGGCCGAAGATCTGGACCACGACGAGGTAGCCGCCGAAGATGCCGATGACGTCGAAGAGCCAGACGAGGATGGGCATGGCGACGACCCCGGCGACGAGCGTGGGGACGACGAGGTACCGAAACGGGTTCAGCGCCATCACGGTGAGCGCGTCGATCTGCTCGGTGATGCGCATGACCCCGAGCTCCGCCGCCAGCGCCGAGCCGGCCCGCCCCGTCACCATGAGGGCCGAGAGGACGGGCCCGAGTTCCCGCACCAGGGAGACCGCGACGGCCGCGCCGACGAAGGCCTCGGAGCCGACGCGCCGGAGCATGAGCACTCCCTGCAGGCCGAGCACCATGCCGGTGAACCCGCCCGTCAGGAGGATGATCGACATCGAGCGGACGCCGATGAACGAGATCCGGTGAAGGAACTGCTGGAACTTGAACGGTGGAATCATCAGCCAGAAGAGGGCTTGCCCCAGGAAGACACCGAACCGGCCGAGCGCGCCGAGCGCGTCGATGGTCAGCCGGCCGAGCTCGCGGACGGGTTCGAGGAGTAGAGACCCGGTCACTCCGGGACCTCCGACGAGGGTCGTTCAGACCCCGCGGGCTTGCCCGCTCCGCTGGCGCCAGACCCCGAGCGCCCAGAGCGGGAAGTAGTCGGCATAGAGGTGGTACTTCAGGTAGAAGACCCGCGGGAAGCCCGTCCCGTTCCAGAAGGGATCCTCCCAGCCGCCGTCCGCCTCCTGCGCCTGGAGGAGATAGGCGATCCCGCGCTCCACCGCCGCTCCCTCGGTGCGTCCGCCGGCGAAGAGGCCGAGGAGCGCCCAGGCCGTCTGGCTGGGCGTCGAGGGGCCGAACCCGGCCAGCCGCGGGTCGGCATACGAATCACAGGTCTCTCCCCAGCCGCCGTCGGCGTTCTGGCGGCCCTCGAGCCACGCCACCGCGCGCCGCACCATCGCCTGCTCGGGTCCGAGGCCGACGGCCTCGAGGCCGCGGAGGACCGACCAGGTTCCGTAGATGTAGTTGACGCCCCAGCGGCCGTACCAGGCGCCGTCCGGCGTCTGGGTCCGCGCCAGGTAGCGAAGGCCGGCCCGGATCGCCGGGTGATCCTGGTCGTACCCGAAGCGCCCGAAGCACTCCAGGCAGCGGGCCGTGAGGTCCTCGGTCGGGGGGTCGAGGAGGGCGCCGTGGTCGGCGAACGGGATGTTGTTGAGCCGGAGCCGGGTCTGGTCGGCGTCGAAGGAGCCCCACCCGCCGTTCCGGCTCTGCATGCCGCGGAGCCACCGGAGTCCCCGCTCGATGGCGCGCCGGAGCCGCGGCTGGTCGGGATGGTCGACCTGGGCGAGTCCCATCAACACCATCGCCGTGTCGTCCAGATCGGGGTAGAACTCGTTGGCGAACTGGAACGGCCATCCCCCGGGCTCGACCTGGGGGCGCTTCACCTTCCAGTCGCCCGGCTCGAGGATCTGCCGATCGAGCACCCAGTCCGTCGCCCGGACCAGCGCCGGATGCCCGGCGGAAAGGCCCGATGCCCGGAGGGCGTTCAGGGCCAGCACCGTGTCCCAGACCGGCGAGACGCAGGGCTGGAGGTGGAAGCGGTCCTGCTCCTCGAGGCCGAGCGCCTCGAGCTCCTTCAGCTGGCCGACCACGAGGGGATGATCGTCGCTGTAGCCGAGGACCCGCAGGGCGAGCACCGCATTCGCCATGGCGGGATAGATCCCCCCGAGACCGCCGGGGACCGACAGCCGCGGGATCAGCCAGTCGTGCGCGGTGCGAATGGCCCGGCTCCGCCAGGGCCGCGGACCGTATCCCTCCCACGCCTTGACGAAGCCGTCCACGCCCACGAAGAAGTTCTTCCAGGAGAACCACCCGCGCCGGGCGTAGGCCGGATCCTCGAGGTGAAGGTGGTGGGCCCAGAGCTCCTCGAGGCTCAGCTCGTAGGGCAGCGGGTGTACCGGGCGCCGATCCATGATGATGAGCAGCGGCATCAAGACCGTGCGAGACCAGTAGGAGATGGCGTGGTGGTTGAAATAGGACCAGCCGGGCAGCAGCACGATCTCGACGGGCATCGCCGGGACCCCGCCCCAGGGGTACTGGCCGAACAGGGCGAGGGTGATCTTGGTGAAGACGTTGGCCTGGACGGGACCCCCGTGGGCCAGGATCCACTCGCGCGCCCGCGCCAGCGCGGGGTCGCCGGGCGATACCCCGCCGAGCTTCATCGCGAAGTAGGCTTTGATGCTGGCCGACAGGTCCCCCGCGCCCGCCTCGTAGAGGTTCCAGGAGCCGTCGGCGCTCTGCCGCGCCCGGAGATAGCGCACGGTCTTGGCTTCCAGCGCGGCGTCGGCGGTCCCCAGCAGGCGCCGGAGGAGCAGGTATTCGGAGGTGATGGTGGTGTCGGCTTCGAGCTCACCCAACCAGAACCCGGCCGGGTCCTGGAGGTTGAGGAGATGGTCCTGCGATCGGCGAATCGCGGCGTCGACCGTCGTTTCGAGCATTCGTGTGTGGGTGAGACGGCCGTAGTGTAACACGGCGGCGAGGCGGGAGAAAGGTGGAATGCCCACGACACGGGACCTCGGCCCGACGCGGCCCCATCGGGCGGCCGCCCGGCGGGCGTTTCGGTTGTCAGCGCGACCCGGCCAGCGTATTCTCTCTGCCTGTGACGATGCTCGAGCTCGCCAGTCTCCTCCTGGGAAGCCTCCTTCTCCGGCCCTACGTCTTCGGCTTCCTGGCGGTGTACCTCCTGATCGCGATGGGAGACTGGGGCTGGCGCCGGGCCCTCCTCTTCACGGGACTCGCCGGCGGGCTCGCCTTCGCGGCGGAGTTCAGCTCGACCCGGGTCGGCGTGCCGTTCGGGCTCTACCATTACACGGGGATGACGCGCGGGCGAGAGCTCTATCTCGCCAACGTGCCGTTCTTCGATCCCCTCTCCTTCACCTTCCTCGCCTACGCGAGCCTCGGCCTCGCGCGCCTTCTCCTCGGCGACCGCGGCGGGCTCGGCGAGCGGCGGCTCCCGCTGGCGGTCGTGGCCGGGCTCCTCATGATGTGGCTCGATGTCGTCATTGACCCGCTGGCCGTGCGGGGGGATCGCTGGTTCCTGGGGCGAATCTTCTACTATCCGGAGCCCGGCCGCTACTTCGGGGTGCCCCTGGCGAATTTCGCGGGCTGGGCGCTGCTGGGGACCCTCATCGTGGGGATCTGGCTCACCCTCGAGCATCGGGTCGGCGGGGCCCCGGCCCGCGGGAGCGGTCGCCTGGCCGGGCGATGGTACCCATGGTACCTGGGGGCCGCCCTCTACTATCTCGTCCTCGCCTTCAACCTGGCGGTCACGGCGGCGGTCGCCGAGCCCGCGCTCTTCTGGGCGGGGCTGGGGGCCCATCTCCCGCTGGCGGCGCTCGTGGTATCCTCTCTAGCGTCCTCGTCTTCATCGTCTACGCGTCCCCTGCACGCCGGGGAGCCGGCCTGACGGGTCGGGAGGGCCATGGATAGGGTAGGGCAGTGAGCGTCCCGGTCTCTCAGATGTGGGCGGTGGCGTCGTATGTCGTCAAGCAGCGCCTGGGCGGGCGCCGCCGCTACCCGCTGGTCCTGATGCTCGAGCCGCTCTTCCGCTGCAACCTGGCCTGCGCCGGTTGCGGCAAGATCCAGTATCCGGCCCAGATCCTCCGGAAGCATCTGACGGTCGAGGCCTGCCTGCGGGCGGTCGAGGAGTGCGGCGCGCCCATCGTGTCGATCCCGGGCGGCGAGCCGCTCATGTATCCCGACATCGGCCGGCTCGTCGAGGAGCTCACCGCGCGCAAGAAGTACGTCTACCTCTGCACGAACGCCATCCTCCTCAGGGAGAAGCTCGAGGCCGGCGTCTTCAAGCCGTCGAAGTACCTGACCTTCAGCGTCCACATGGACGGGCTCCGGGAGGAGCACGACGAGTCCGTTTGCCGCGAGGGCGTGTACGACGAGGCGGCGGAGGGGATCCAGGAGGCGCTCCGCCGCGGCTTCCGGGTCACCACCAATACCACGCTGTTCGAGGGCGCCTCGCCACTCCGGATGCGCGAGTTCTTCGACGCGATGATGGACCTGGGTGTGGAAGGGATGACGCTCTCGCCGGGCTACAGCTACTCCAAGGCGCCCGACCAGGATCATTTCCTCCCGACCCGCAAGACCCAGGAGCTCTTCTCCCGGATGCTCGCGAACCCGAAGAGGCGGTGGAAGTTCAACCAGTCGCCCCTGTTCCTGCAGTTCCTGATGGGTAAGCGGGATTACGAGTGCACCCCCTGGGGCAACCCCACGTTCAACATGTTCGGCTGGCAGCGTCCGTGCTATCTCCTGCAGGAGGGCTACGCCGAGAGCTTCCAGGACCTCATCGAGAACACGCGCTGGGAGCGCTACGGCAAGAAGAGCGGCAACCCGAAGTGTCGCGACTGCATGGTCCACTGCGGCTTCGAGGCGACGGCGGTTCACGAGACCTTCACCTCCTGGAAGGGGTTCAGGGATACGGTGGTCGCCACCGTCACCGGCAAACCGTGATGGCCGGGGCGATCCCCCTCGCGTCTCCGCCTCGTCGTCATCCGCTCGAGTCTCGGCCCGGCCCGTCGTGATCGAGGGGTCCGAGAAGTCCCTGCAAGGCTGGGAGCCGGAGGTCGGGTCGGACCTGTCCCTCGAACAGGTGATCGATCTGGCCTTCGACTATCGGGGCAACACCACCGTGGTGAAGACGGACGGCACCGAGCTCTCCGGATACCTCTTCAACCGGAACCCCGACGTGCCGCAGCCGTTCATCCAGATCTTCGACGCCAGCGGGGCGGGGCCGTTCACGATCCCGTATTCGGAGATCCGGACCATCAAGTTCACCGGGCGGGACACGGCAGCGGGCAACTCGTACGCGGCCTGGCGCAAGCGCAGGGAGGAGGAAAAGACCGGGGGAGCCACACCCTCGGGGGAGCTCCCTGCGTGACGGCGCGAGTCGAAGGTGTCCGGCTCCGACTCTGACCCGACCGTCGCGGCGGTAGACCGAGCCTCCCGCGTCGATCCGCTCCTCGTCCTCGTCGCCGTCAGCGTCGAGGCCCGGCGCCTGGCGCGCGCTCTCGGCCTGTCGGCCGACCGGGCCGAGGAAGCCCGGCGCGGGGTGATCCTCCGCGCGGTGGGCCTCGGGTCCGCCCGACTCCCCGCGCTCTCGGCCGCGCTCCTGGCGTTCCGTCCGCAGGCCGTCCTGGCGGCCGGACTGTGCGGCGGGTGCGCGCCCGAGATGGCGCCGGGCGACCTCGTCATCGGCAGCCCGGTCACGCTGCGGGATACCGGGTCTGCCGGGCCCGGGCTCCGGCCGCCGGCCGAGCTCGTCGGCCGGGCGCGCCGCGCCCTCGAGGCCGCCGGGCTGCCCTATCGGATCGGTCCGCTGGTGACCGTCAACGAGGTCGCCGCGACCCCGGCGGCCAAGGCGGCCTGCTGGCGGCGTCACGGCGCCCTGGCGGTCGACATGGAGAGCGCCCACATCCTGGACTGGGCGCGGCGCGCCGGCGTGCCCGCTCTGGCGGTGCGGGCGGTGGCCGACGGGCCCGCCGAGACCCTGCCGGCGGCGCTGGCGCGCGCCGTGGCGGGGGACGGGCGGCTGCGCCTCCCGGCGGCCCTCGTCGCGGTCACGCGCCCTGGGGCCGCCTGGCGGCTCTGGCGTCGCTCGCGTGTCGCCCTCGACCGGCTGGCGGCGTTCCTCGCCGCCTTCACCGCATCCCGGCCCTGAGGCGCCCGGCCTGCCTCCTGCTCGGTCTCCTGCTGGGGCTGCCGGCGGCGGTCACGGCCGAGGTCTCCTTCATCCCCCTGCCGGCCTTCGATACCGACCCCAACGCGGGGGAGACCTACGGCGTCCTGCCGGTCCTCCTCTTCCGGGACGCGGCCGACGAGGTCCGGACCATCCTCGCCCCGTCGGTCACCTACAACGCCATCCGCGGCTTCACGGGAACCTTCCGGTACTTTTCGTATCCGAGCACCCTCGAGCGCATCGACGTGGTCGCGGGGTATTCGCAGACCATCGAGCGGAAGCTCGACCTCCACTACCGGAACCTCGGGCTCTTCGCCAACCGGTTCCACGCCGACGTCCAGTTCCTGCACGACCGCGACGCCGCGATCCGCTTCTTCGGACTGGGCCCCGAGTCGAAGAAAGAGAACGAGACGAACATGACGCTGGAGGTCACCGGCTTCTACGCGATCCTGGGCGTCAACATCAGCCCCACCGCCCGCCTGTCGTTCGGCGAGACCATCCAGCGGTTCGAGGTGCGCCGGGGCGGGGTGCCGAACCTCCCGTTCACCGGCGATCGGTTCCCGGACCTGGCCGGAGTCGAGGGCGCGACGGTTCACGCCCAGCGAGCCGCCTTGACCTACGACGATCGCGATTCTCTCACCACTCCGACCCGCGGCCTGGCCGTCAGCCTGTTCACCGAGGCCTCCTCGGAGCTCCTGGGCAGTGGCAGCGATTACATCAAGTCCGGCGTGGACGCCGTGTATCTGCGCCCGGTGTGGAGCGATCGGACGGTCTTCGTCATCCACGGGCTCATGGAGGCGCTGGCCGGTGACTCCAGCACGCCCTTCCAGGTGCGGCCCTCGCTGGGCGGGGCCACGACGCTGCGGGGCTACTCGCCAAACCGGTTCTTCGGGGACGCGCGGGTCCTCCTGAACGTCGAGACCCGGGTCCGGGTCTTCCGGCTGCGACTCTTCGGCGTGACGACGGAGTTCCAGGTGGCGCCCTTCGTGGACGTCGGGAAAGTCTTCAACTCGGCCACGCAGTTCGTCGAGCAGGGCTTCCTCGTGACCCCCGGCATCGCGTTCCGGGGGCTCACGCCCCCCAGCGTCGTCGGCCGCGTCGAGATCGGCGTGAGCCGCGAGGGGCCGGCCATCTTTGTCGGCCTCGATTACCCGTTCTAGCGCCGTGCCGATACCCGTCGC
>DASYQW010000416.1 GCA_036005065.1 Candidatus Methylomirabilota bacterium
CGTTGAAGTAATCGATCAGGATATCGGTATCTACGAGGATTCGGACCGCTGCCACTCCCGGATCTCTTTCAGGAAGGCCGCGTCCGACTGACCCCGCGAGCGGCGGCGGAGCATGCGAACGTATTCGAGGCTGTCCATCACGTCCGTGTGCCCGTAGGGATTGAACCGCTGCCTGACGATCTCCTCCAGCAAGGCGACGGGGTACACACCGCGTCGCCTGGCTGTCTTGACCAGAAAGGCCTTCAGGGCCGCATCGAAGGACAGCGTCCACTTCTCCCGCTTGAGCGAGGCCTTGGCCATACGGGCATTATACGTACTTGGTGGAACCCCGGCAATCTCCGGCTCGCCGAGGTCGACCCAGCGCGACTCACGTTGCCCCGGTTGTCCGACCCTCGGGATTTGGCTACCATGAACCCGAGCCCAGGAGGACGCGCGATGCCGATCCCGCTCGACGAGGGCCTGCCCCCCAGGGAGCTCTGGCCCGACCGGGTCTATACGCTGCCGGAGCACCGCTACCCCGTTCGGCTCAACGTGGCGCGGGAGCTCCTCGACGCCAACGCCGACGGCGGCCGCGCCGGGCGGCCGGCGATCTACTACCAGGACCAGATCCTCACCTACGGGGAGCTCCAGAAGCGCGTGAACCGCCTGGCCAACGGCCTGCGGACCGCTGGCCTCGATCGCGGGCACCGCGTGCTGATGCGGATGCCGAACTGCCCCGAGTTCATCATCACGTGGCTCGCCTGCCAGAAGCTCGGGGCGGTCACCGTGTCCACCATGCCGATGCTGCGGGCCCGCGAGCTCGCCTACATCGCCAACGATGCGGGAACGGAGACGGCCGTGGTGTGGGGCGGGCTCCGGGAGGAGCTCGAGAAAGCCCGGCCGAGTGCTCCCTCGCTGAAGCGCCTGATCGTGGTCGGCGAGACGCGGCCCGGCGACATCGCCTGGGCCGGGCTGATGGACGGGCAATCGGAGCGCTGCCCGGCCGCCGACACGGCCGCCCGCGACGTGGCGATGATCGCCTACACCTCCGGGTCCACCGGCGTGCCCAAGGGCTGCGTCCATCAGCACATCGACATCCTCGGCTCGGCCGACTCCTACGCGCGGTACGTCCTCACGCCCTCGGAAGAGGATCGGTTCGGCGGCCATCCCACCCTCGCCTTCACCTTCGGCACCGGGGGCCTCCTCGTCTATCCGCTCCGGTTCGGCGCCGCCACCGTGCTGTCGGGCCCCTTCGACCCGGAGCACATGCTGGACACGATCCAGCGTCAACGGGTCACGGTCGTCTTCTGCGCCCCGACCTCGTACCGGCTGATGCTCCGGGTCCCGGCGCTCGAGACACGGTACGATCTCGGCAGCCTGCGGCTCTGCATCTCCGCGGCCGAGCCGCTGCCGGCGGCGACCTACGACGAGTGGGTCCAGCGCACCGGCAAGGAGTGCCTCGACGGGATCGGCTCGACGGAGATGTTCCACATCTTCATCTCGTCGCTCCCCGGGCGGGTTCGCCCCGGCGCCACCGGCGTCGCCGTTCCGGGCTACGACTGCCGGGTCGTTGACGAGGCGGGGAACGAGGCGCCGCGCGGCGCGGCCGGTCTCGTCGCGATCAAGGGGCCGACCGGCTGCAAGTACTGGCGCAAGCCGGACCGGCAGGCCGAGTACGTGCGCTTCGGCGGCTGGAACGTCACCGGCGACGTGTACATTCACGACGACGACGGCTACTTCACCTACCAGTGCCGCTCCGACGACATGATCGTCTCGGGCGGCTACAAGATCCCGGGTCCCGAGGTCGAGCACGTCCTCGACGAGCATCCGGCCGTCGCCGAGTCGGCGGTGGTGGCGGCCCCCGACCCGACGCGCGGGTTCGTCCCCAAGGCCTTCATCGTCCTCAAGCCCGGGGTCGCGCCGTCGGAGGCGCTGGCCAAGGAACTCCAGGAGCACGTCAAGAAGGAGCTCGCCCCCTACAAGTACCCGCGGGAGGTCGAGTTCGTGACCGAGCTCCCGCGCACCGAGACCGGGAAGATCCGGCGGGTCGACCTGCGCCAGCAGGAGGCGGTCCGGACCGGAACGACCTGACCGCGCGTCTCCCGCGGACCATGGCCTTCACGCTGGCCGGGATCGTTCGCCGGCACGCCGCCGAGCGCGGCGGCAAGACCGCGATCACCGGCGGGAACCGGGTGCTCACCTACGCCGAGCTGCACGCGCGCTCGAGCCAGGTCGCCCGGGGGCTCCAGCGCGAGGGCGTGCGGGCCCAGGAGCGCGTCGCCCTCCTCGACAAGAACGGCCCCGAATACTTCGAGGTGCTGTTCGGCGGGGCGAAGCTCGATGCGGTCAACGTCGCCGTCAACTGGCGGCTCCAGCCCCGCGAGATGGCCTACATCGTCAACGACGCCGCCGCCCGAGTGCTCTTCGTCGGCGAGGCCTTCGCGGCCCACCTCGACGCGATGGAGGCCGAGCTCACCACCGTCGAGAAGATCATCGTCCTCGGTGACCATCCTCGCCACGAGCGGTATGCTGCCTGGCTCGCCCGCCAGGAGGCGGCCGATCCGGCCGTCGCCTCCGCCCCGGACGAGGTCGCCATGCAGCTCTACACCTCCGGCACCACCGGTCTCCCCAAGGGGGCGATGATCACCAACGCCAACCTGAGCTGCCTGCTCTCCCACACGACGGCGCGATGGGGATTCTCGGCGGACTCGGTGAACCTGGTGGCGATGCCGCTCTTCCACATCGGGGGCAGCGGCTGGGCGCTGGTCGGGATGTTCAACGGCTGCCACTCGGTCCTCATGCGCGAGGTGAACCCGGCCGAGATCCTGGCCGCCATCCCGCGCCACCGGGTGACGCACGCCTTCTTCGTCCCCGCGCTCCTCCAGTTCCTGCTGATGACGCCGGGATGCGCCGAGACCGACGTCTCGGCGCTGCGCCTCATCGTCTACGGAGCGTCGCCGATCGCCGAGGACGTGCTCGTGCGGGCGCTGCGCGCGTTCCGCTGCGACTTCATGCAAGTCTACGGCATGACCGAGACCACCGGTGCCATCACCGAGCTCGAGCCCGGCGACCACGACCCCGGCGGTCCCCACGCCGGGCGACTCCGGTCGTGCGGGCGCCCCTACCCCTGGGTGGACACGCGCATCGTCGACGTGGACACCGGCCAGGACGTGCCGGCGGGCCGGGTGGGCGAGCTGTGGACGCGGTCGCCCCAGAACATGAAGGGCTACTGGCGGATGCCGGAGGAGACGGCCCGCACGATCACCCCCGACGGCTGGCTCAGGACCGGCGACGTGGGGTACGTCGACGAGGGGGGGTTCCTCTACCTCTACGACCGGGTGAAGGACATGATCATCTCGGGCGGCGAGAACGTCTACCCGGCCGAGGTCGAGAACGCCCTGATGTCACACCCCGCCATCACGGACGTCGCCGTGATCGGCGTGCCGGATGCGACGTGGGGCGAGACCGTGAAGGCCATCGTCGTCCGGCGGGCCGGCGCCGAGGCGTCCGAGGCGGAGATCGTCGCTTTCGCCCGCGAGCGCCTGGCCCACTACAAGTGCCCCACCTCCGTCGACTTCGCCGAGAGCCTCCCCCGCAATCCCTCCGGCAAGATCCCGAAGAAGGACCTCCGCGAGCCTTACTGGAAGGGTCTCGAGCGGCGCATCCACTGACGCTCGGCGTGCCTACTTGGTCGCCACGAAGAGGTAGCGGTTCACGCTGAAGAAGTAATCGCCGTTCCCCGTCCGGCGGCGCAGATCGGCCTCCCAGGCCTCGGCCTCCACGGGCGGAATCCCGTGCCGGATAGCCGCGCGCTTGGCCACCCCGATCATCTCGCCGCTGAAGGAGCCAGGATCGTACGAGAGCTCGAGGAGCGGGATCACGCTGGCGTGGGTCACGCGGAGGCCCAGCGCGTGCAGGAGCCCGGGCACCCGGGGCGGCACGTGGGCGTCCGCGAAGTCGGTGATCCGCGCCTCCATGACCCGGCGGTGGCGATCCCGGTCCCCGGTGAGCCAGACGCACGAGTCCCAGTCCGTATCCACCAGGGCGAAGCGGCCGCCCGGACGCAGCACCCGGGCCACGTCGGCCAGGGCCTGCTCGAGCTCAGGCACATAGAGGTAGACCTGGACGCCGACCACGAAGTCGAACGACGCCGCCGGAAAGGCGAGGTGGGCGGCGTCGCCCCGGGCGAACTGGATCCGGTCGTTCACCCGCTCGCGACCGGCCCGGGCCCGGGCGGCATCGAGCATCTGGGGGCTCGAGTCGATCGCGACGATTCGCCCGGCCTCGCCGACCGCGCGGGCCAGCTCGCAGGCGAGGAAGCCGGGGCCACAGCCGACATCGAGCCCGCGCTCGCCCGGCCGGGGCGCGAGGGCCGCCCGCGTCCGCGCGCGCTGCTCCGCGATCGCCGGCGTGGCATACATCCGCTCGAGCCGGGCCACGCCTTCCGCGTCGAACTTGACCACCATCGGCCACCTCCGGTGTGGCGCCCAGTCTATCACCGCGGCGGCCCGAGGCACCCGGGGGCGAAGCGCATTGCGGTGGTCGGGGGGTTGGCCCATAGTATGGCGGCGTAGAGTCCGGCCTCCACCCCGGGGGCTCGCGGCCGTGGGCTCGCCATCGCTGGACACGGAGGATAGCCAATGAGACGCGTCGGCAGTCGAGCGGTCATCGCGGTACTCACGATCGGCGTCGCGACGCTGCTGGTCGGGCTGGGAGACGGGAGGGCCCAGGACGCCGGGGAGGTCCGGCTGGGCGCCTTCATGCCGATCTCGGGAATCAGCGCCGACGTCGGGGCCCAGATCAAGGCCGGGATCGAGGTGGCGGTGGAGCGGACCCAGCAGCCGGGGCTCCGGATCAGCGGGAAGCCCCATCGAGTGCGGGTCATCTGGTACGACACCGAGGGCAAAGGCGACGTCGGCCTGAACGTGGTCACCCGGGCCCTGACGGTCGACAGGATCCACGTGGGTGTCGGCTTCCTGTCCAGCGACGTCTTCATCCGGGTGATGGACGAGTTCCAGAAGGCCGCCATCCCGGTGATCACCTGCTGCTCGGCCTCGCTCAAGATCGGCGACAAGATCGCCCAGAACAAGATGGGCTTCGTGTTCCAGCTGAGCCCGACCGCGAACGACATCGCCCGCTCGCTGGCCGCCGCCGTGGCCGCCACCGTCAAGCCCCAGAAGATCGCCTTGCTGAACGAGAACACGGACGCCGGGCGCGACTTCTCGCGGATCACCCGCGACTGGTTCGCCGCCAACGTCAAGGACGTGGAGGTCGTGGCCGACGAGTTCGTGGACCGCGGCGTGACCGACCTCACCCCGCAGCTCGCCAAGATGAAGCGGGTCGGGGCCCAGGCGATCATCGGCGAGATCTACGGAGCCAGCGGACCCGTCCTCTATACCCAGTGGAACGAGCTGCGGGTGCCGGCGGTGATCGCCCACATGGGGGCGACGGTGGCGGCCCAGGATTTCGTCGATCGGCACGCGAAGCTGATGGACGGCACCATCGTCAACAACCGGTGGTGGCCGGCCAAGTACTCCGAGGTGTCCGAGCCGATGACGGCCGCCTACAAGAAGAAGACCGGGGTCGACGCCACCAACTTCGCCGTCCAGGGCCACGACGCGGCCCTGGTCGCTATCGAGGCGATCGTGAAGGCGCAGAGCCTCGAGCCCGAGAAGGTCCGGACCGGCATCGAGCAGGGCACCTTCGTCACGGCCTGGGGCACGCGAAAGTTCACCTCGCTGGCCGAGGGGCACCGGATGCCGATCCAGACGGTGGTGGTCCAGATCCAGGGCGGCAAGAAGGTGCCGATCTACCCGCCTGATGTGGCCACGACCGGCGGAGGCAAGTACGTGCCGGCGCCGCCGTTCGCCTGGGAGAAGAAGTAAAGCGGCGTGAGCGGGATCCCGAAGCTCCGGGTCACCGGGCTCACCAAGGCTTTCGGCGGCATCCGGGCCGTGGACGGGTGCTCGTTCGATGTCGAGGCCGGCACCGTGGTGGGGCTGATCGGACCGAACGGGTCGGGCAAGACGACCATCTTCAACCTGATCGTGAACCTCCTCCGGCCGGACGCGGGCGCCGTCCTCTACGACGGCGAGCGGATCGACGGCCTCGCGCCCTACGACGTGGCCCGGCGGGGCATCGGGCGCACCTTCCAGTCCGTGAAAGTCTTCCGGGACCTCTCGGTCTGGGAGAACCTGGCCATCGCGGCGATGGCCCGGGGCCGGCGCGACTGGGCGCGGGACGGCGAGACGTGGCTCGGCCGGATGGGACTCGGGCACCTCGGAGACGAGCCGGCCGGCCATCTCTCGGTCGGGCAGCAGCGGCTGCTCGAGCTCGCCATGAACCTCCTGGTCGACCCGGCCTTTCTCATGCTCGACGAGCCGCTGGCCGGCGTCCACCCGGTGGTCCGCGCCCGGATCGCCGACCTCGTCGGGACGCTCCGGCGGGCCGGCCGGACGTTCCTGGTCATCGAGCACCACATGCCGTTCGTGATGGGGCTCTGCGACAAGATCGTGGTCCTGGACCACGGCGAGAAGATCGCCGAGGGCGCCCCCGACGTCATCCGCCGGGACGAGCGGGTGATCGCGGCCCTGCTCGGGCAGCGGCGCGCGTCTCACGGCTGATGCTCACGGTCCAGTCGGTCCGATCGGGGTACGGCCAGCTCGAGATCCTTCAGGACGTCTCGCTGGCCGTGCCGGCCGGGCAGATCATCGGGGTGATCGGGCCCAACGGTGCCGGCAAGTCGACGCTCCTCAAGACGGTCTTCGGCTACCTCCGGCCGTTCGCGGGCACGATGGCCTTCGAGGGGCGCGAGCTCACCGGGCTCCGTCCGGACCAGATCCTGCGGCGCGGCGTGAGCTTCGTCGCCCAGGCCGGCGGCCTCTTCGCGGAGATGTCCGTCCACGAGAACCTCGTGCTCGGCGGCTACAGTCTTCGCGAGCGGCGGACCCTCCGGGCGGCCCTGGACCGCGTGTACGCCGAGTTCCCGATGCTGGCTGAGCGGCGGCGGCAACCGGCCGGCAGCCTGAGCGGGGGCGAGCAGCGCCTCCTCGCGCTGGCCCGGGCGCTGGTCATCCGCCCGCGGCTCATCCTTCTCGACGAGCCCTCGGCGGCGCTCGCCCCGCGGTTCATCGACCGCGTCTACGAGGTCATCGCGACCCTGAACCGCGCCGGGCTGGCGCTCCTCATCGTCGAGCAGAACGTCGAGATGATCCTCGACGTGGCCCACCGGGTCTTCGTCCTGGACCTGGGCCAGAACGCCTTCGACGGCACGCCGGCCGAGCTGCGGGCGACGGATCGGATCCGGCGGCTCTACCTCGGCGAGGCCGTGGCCTGACGCCGTGTGGGAGTCGGTGGCGGAGTTCGTCGTGCAGGGCGTGGTGCTCGGGGGGCTCTACGCCCTGTTCGCCGTGGGACTCAGCCTGATCTTCGGCGTGCTCGACGTCATCAACGTGGCCCACGGCGAGTTCTTCGCCGTGGGCGGGTACCTGGTCTTCGTGGCGGTGGTGGTCGGGAGTCTGCCCCCGGCGGTCGGGATCGCCGCGTCGGCCGCCGGCGCATTCCTCCTCGGGCTCGCCGTCTACCCGCTCCTGCTGGCGCCCCTCCGGCGGCGACTGGGCCGGCGCCCGCAGGGTCCGCTCTACCTGGTGCTGACGCTCGGGCTGTCGACGTTCATGCAGTCGAGCCTGCTCGCCCTGGCCGGCGGCGAGTACCGGCAGGTGCCGCCCCACGTGCGCGGCATCGCCGAGCTCGCGTTCACCACCGTCAGCTACCAGCGCCTCCTCGTCCTGGGCGCGGCCGCCGGGCTCCTCGGCGGGCTCTTCGCCTTCCTGCGCTTCCACCGTCAGGGACTCGCGGTCCGCGCCGTCGCCCAGAACCCGGAGGCGGCTCAGGCGATGGGGATCCACCTGCCGCGGGTCTTCGCCCTGACCCTCGCGCTCGGCGTCGGGCTCGCCGGGGTGGGCGGGGCCTTGATGGCGCCCCTGGTGAACGTCTACCCCGCGGTCGGCTTTCCCCTGACGATCAAGGCCTTCGCGATCACGATCCTGGGCGGAATGGGGAACCTGGCGGGCGCCCTCCTGGCCAGCCTGGTGATGGGCGTGGTGGAGTCTCTGGCGGTGATGGTGATTCCCTCCCAGTGGCAGAACCTGATCGCGTTCGCCGTGATGATCGGCGTGCTCCTGGTGCGGCCGCAGGGCCTCCTGGGACGGGCCGTCGTCCGGTGAGGGCCGGCGGGCGGCGCTCCCTCGGCCGGCTGGTCCTGCTGATGGGGACCGCCGCGGCCGTGCTCCTGCCCGTGCTCGTGCCCCATCCCTTCGTGCTGTCGATCGCCACCCAGGCCCTGATCTGGGCGCTGCTGGCCGCCAGCTGGGACCTGCTGAGCGGTTACACCGGGCAGATCTCCTTCGGTCACGCCGGCTTCTTCGCGCTCGGCGCCTACGCCGCCGCCGCGGCCACCAAGCACGCGGGCCTCTCGCCGTGGGGCGGCCTCGGCTTCGGGGCGCTCCTGGCGGGCGCGATCGGGCTCGCGGTCGGCTTCCCCGCGCTCCGCCTGCGCGGGCACTACCTCGCCCTGGTGACGCTCGCCTTCGCCGAGATCCTGCGGCTCGTCGCCCAGAACTGGCTCGCGCTCACCGGGGGGCCCTTCGGCATCCACGACTACCCGACCTTTCCCGGCCTGCCGGCCGACCCGGTGGCCCACCGGCAGGGCGCCTACTGGCTGATCCTCGGCATCGTGGGGCTGTCGGTGGCCGCCATGGTCGCGGTCTGCGAGCGAACCTCGGCCGGCCAGGCCTTCCGGGCCATCCGGGAGGACGAGGTGCTGGCCGCCACGCTGGGGATCAACACGACGGCCTACAAGCTCCTGGCGTTCGGCCTCAGCGCCGGCTTCGCGGGCCTGGCCGGGACGCTCTACGCCTACTACGTGCTCCTGGTCAGCCCGAGCGTGGCGTCCGCGGCCACGACGGCGCTGGTGATCGGGATGGCGGTCTTCGGCGGGATGGGGACGATCTGGGGCCCGGTGCTCGGGGCCCTCGTCCTCTACGGCGCCTCGGAGGGCCTCCGCTTCGTGGGGGTCGTGTACAACCTGATGCTCGTCGGGCTCACGATCATGCTGTTCGTGATTCTCCTGCCCTCGGGGCTGGCCGGCCTCGCCGCCCGGCGCCCGAGCCG
>DASYQW010000417.1 GCA_036005065.1 Candidatus Methylomirabilota bacterium
GATCTGGCCGTCACGCTCTTGCCGCAGCCGCTCTCGCCGACGATGCCCAAGGTCCCCCCTGGGTACAGGTCGAAGCTGACGCCATCCACCGCCTTGACCGTACCCTCATCCTGAGGGAAGTAAGTCTTCAGATTCCGAACGGACAGCAGCGTATCCCGCGGCACGGCCGTCGAGGCTCCCTCTGGTGAGCTATCGACCGTAGGGATCGGCGGCATCTCGCAGCCCGTCGCCGAGAAAGTTGAAGGCCATGACCACGACGATCACGGGCACCGCCGGGAGCATCAGCCACGGAGAAATGGCCACCGTCTGGACATTCTGGGCCTGCTGCAGCAACACCCCCCAGCTGATGGCGGGCGGGCGGAGGCCCAGGCCGAGAAAGCTGAGGGCGGTCTCGCTGATGACCATGGCGGGCAGGGCGAGGGTGGTGGCCGCGATGATGTGGCTCATGAACGACGGCACCATGTGGACGAAGATGGTCCGCATCTGGCTACATCCCACCAGTCTAGCTGAGACCACGAAGTCCTCCTCGCGCAGGGTGAGGAAACGCCCGCGGACAACGCGGGCCAGCTCCGTCCAGGCCAGGAGCGAGATGATGATGGTGATGGCGAAGTACACCTGCAAGATCGTCCAGTGCCGGGGGAGGGCCGCGGCCAGTCCCATCCACAACGGAATGGTGGGGATCGAGCGGAGAATCTCGATGATCCGCTGGATCACGGTATCGGCGAGGCCGCCGTAAAATCCCGAGAGCCCGCCCAGGACGACGCCCAGGAAGAGGCTCATGGTCACCCCGATGAGCCCGATGGTGAGCGAGATGCGCGTGCCGTACATCAGGCGCGACCACAGATCCCGCCCTTGCACATCCGTGCCCAGGAGAAAGATCGCCTGGGCGGCGTCGTGGCCCCCGTCGACCCCGATGAGATGACGCGTCGTCGGTATCAGGCCGAGCCATCGATACTCGAAGCCCTGGGCGAAGAACCGGAGCGAGATCTTCTGAGTGGAGTCCTCTCGATAGACCCGCCGGAAGGACTGCTGGTCGCGAACGCCCTTGACGGCGTAGACGTGGGGGCTGAACCGCCAGCCGTCGAACCAGCGGATGGACTGCGGCGGCATCAAGGAGCGCTGTGCCTCGGAGGCATTGGGGTCGGCATAGGCGAGGAAGTCCGCGCCCAGCACCACCAGATAGAAGCCGATGACGACCATCCCGCTGACCACGGCCACCCGATGCTTCCGGAATCGCCACCACGTGAGCTGCCACTGCGAGGCCACAAAGATGCGCCGGTCCGCGACAGGCGCGACGGCGGCTGGCCCGTGAGCGGGGATGCTGGCCGGATCAAGGGTCAGGTCAGGCCTGGCCATCAGGAATCCTCGAGCCGGATGCGCGGGTCGATCCACACGAGCAGAATGTCCGAGACCAGCGTGCCGATCACCGTCATGACGCCCAGCAGGAGCACGATCGTCCCCGCCAGGAACATGTCTTGCGAGATGAGGGCTCGGAGCAGGAGGGGTCCGACCGTCGGCAGTCCCAGGACCAGGGACACGATGATGCTCCCCGACACGATGTAGGGCAGGGTATAGCCGATCGTGCTCGCGAACGGATTGAGAGCCAGCCGTACCGGGTATTTCAAGATCACCCGGCCCTCCGTCAGGCCCTTGGATCGCGCGGTCACCACGTAAGGCTTGCGCAGCTCATCCAGCAGATTGGCGCGCATGATCCGAACCTGCTGCGCGGTTCCCGCCAGACCCAGAATCAAGGCGGGGATCGGGAGATGCTTGAGCAGATCCCAGACCTTGGCCATGCTCCAGGGGGCGTCCTGAAGCTCGACGGTGAACAGCCCCCCGATGTTGGCGTTGAAAAGGGTGAAGCCGAGATAGAGCAGGACCAGGGCCAGGAGAAAGTTGGGGACGGCGAGGCCGATGAATCCCACGAACGTGGCGGCGTAGTCACCCAGTGAATACTGCCGCACGGCAGAGTAGATGCCGATGGGCAGGGCCAGCACCCAGGTCAGGAGCAAGGCGGACACCGCGACCACCATGGTCAGCCACAAACGATCTCCGATCACCTCGGTAACGGGGCGCTTCCACTCCATGGACATGCCGAAGTTGCCCTCGGCGAACAGCTTGACCCACTTGTAGTACTGGACATAGATGGGGCGGCCCAGGCCGTACTGGATTCTCAGATTGTCCGCCTCTTCCTCGGAGACGACGCTGCCCGAGGCGGCCATCTGAGCGATGTACGAGGTGACGTAGTCGCCCGGGGGCAACTGGATGATGACGAAGGCCAGGACGGAGATCGCCCAGACCGTGAAGACCGCGAGCAGAGCGCGTCGTCCGATGTACGCGAGCATCTTAGAATCCCTGGTCCACGGCCCGGTTCACCGCTGAGTGGCCACGGTGAACCGGGCGCCAGCGAATCTTACTTTTTCCAGAAGAACGTCACGGGCCGGGAAATCGTCGGGGTCTTGCCGTCCGGGCTGTTGTATTGCCGGGAGGGAACGTTGCCCATGTTCGTCTTGGCCACCCGTACCCCCATGGAGGCCGGGCCCATGCCGATCACGCCGATGATGTAGACCTCCTCGGCGGCGATCTTCCAGACCTCCTTGCCGAGCTCGATCCGCTCCTTCTCCGGCACTCCGTACGCGCGCTTGAACTTCTCCATCAGCTCCTTCATGCGCGCGGGCGGCTCCTTGCCCTGGGTGCCGGCGGAGTGGAACCAGCGCGCGTAGAGCGGGCCGGAGGACGCGACGGTGGCGATCTCGAAGGGGAACACGTGGAGCGGGAAGGTGAACAGATGCTCGCTGCCGTCGTTGTTCCAGGCGCCGAGCTGTTGCTCGTTGGCCGCGGTCCGCTTGAGGGCCAGGCTGCGCTCCACCTCCTGCACGGTCAGGTCGATGCCGATCTTCTTCCACTGCTCGCGGATCATCTCCGCGATCTGCGTGAACTGGAGAAACTGGCCTCCCAGCGTCATGATCTCGATGCGCAGGCGCCCCTTGCCGTCGGTGCGCAGCCGGTAGCCCTCGCCGTCTTTCTTTGCGAGGCCGATCTTGTCGAGCATCTCGTTGGCCTTCTTGACGTCGAGCGTGGCCCAGAGCTTTCGGTATTGCGGTCCCGGGTTGTACTTGTTCGAGTCCGCGGGCACCACGGAGCTCGGGGTGCCCGTCCCCAGCCAGAAGGTCTCGTTGATCTGGTCGCGGTCGATCCCGCTGGCGAGCGCGCGCCGGAAGTCGGCCGTGTTCATCCACTTCGCGATCTCCGGGTCGGCCTCATAGCTCAGGTTGAACTTGATGATCATGTCGCCGCCGTAGTCGCCCGGGTCCAGCTGGAGCTTGTAGCCGCCCCTCTGCTGGTTCTCGATGAATACCGGCAGCTTGCCGAGGTCGAGATGTCGAGCCTGGAAGTCGTACTCGCCCGCGATCGCTCGCAGGTTGATGACCTCCAGGTTCTCGGCCAGCGTCAGCATCACCCGGTCGATGTAGGGGAGCTGGTTGCCCTCCGTGTCCACGAACACGCTGTAGGGGTTGCGCTCGAGCGTCCACGTGGACGTGTTGCTCGGCGTGACCGTCTTCCAGGGCGTGAGGACCGGCAGCTCGGGGTTGAGGGCCCAGTCGCTCTTGGAGAAGAACATGCGGACCCAGCTGTCGAACTTCGCGTCCTTGACCTTCCGGTCCAGATCGGCCGGGGCCACGTATTTCGGGTGGAACTGCTTCAAGTAGTGGGCGGGCGCGTACCCGCCCAGCCCGAGTGTCCCCCGCCACGCCTGGCCGCCGAGGTCCGTGGAGCCGGCCAGCACGTCGGGCAGCATGTAGTACGGATCGGAGAACTTGAACTTGACCGTATACGTGTCCACCTTCTGGACCTCACCCTGCTTGCCGTTGATCGCCATCGTCGCGGAGGGCGTGGGCACGAGGTCCTTGTTCCGGTAGATGTCCTCAAACCAGAAGACGAAGTCATCCGCGGTGAACGGACGGCCGTCGCTCCACTTCATCCCCCGGCGCAGATGCAGGACGACCGTCCGGCCGCCGTCCTGCATCTCGTAGCCTTTGGCGATATTGGGGGTGACCTTGTCGCCCGTGTAGTCCCAGAACAGCAGGTGGTCGGGGCCCGAGCAGCACCGATAGCCGTTCCAGAAATCAGCCGGCCCCGTGAAGCCGCCCCGCCAGGTGCCTCCGTACTTGCCGATCTCGTGCACCGGCTTTATGACGAGCGGGTCCTGCCCGATACGATCCGCCACCGGCGGCAGCTTGCCCGCCTTGACCAGCGCGGCCAGCTGCGGCGCCTCCTTGAGCTGCTTGGGAAGCTTCGCGGGGTCGGTGACGACCTCCGGACCCTCCAGCTTTCCGATCAAGGCGCTCTTGGAGGCGATCTGCGCCAGGGCTCCCGCGGCGACCGCGCAGATCAGCACCCCCACCATGAAGGTGACCGTGAATCGGGACCGGAGCGTGCGCCAGTGCTTGATCATGAATGCTTCCCCTTTCATGCTGGCTCCGACCGAGGGCTCGTACCCTCCGCCAGGCCATCGTTGGCCCACTGCGCCCCTCTTGACGGCCGTCCTGCCCTTCCACGCGAGATCGACGGCCCGAGGCCCCGGCGCGTCGGCCCCGATTATGGTGATAATCCGGCGGCAAGTCCAGGGTCCTAAGGGGCCGGCCTCTGTTGCTGCCTCGGCTCTGCTGGCAAGGGCCCAGGCCCACACGAGTGGACATCCGTCGGCCCCCGTCGAAGTGATGATCATGGCAGAATGAGGCCTTTGCTGGCTTACCCGCGACGACAGGAGAGACACCATGGCCGTGATCAAGCCCGCTTTCACGCAGATCGCCTCGGGACTGCGATTTCCCGAAGGCCCCGTGGCCATGCCGGATGGCTCCGTCATCCTGGTCGAGATCGAGCGCCGGACGCTCTCGCGCGTCACCCCGGACGGCAAGGTTCACGTGGTCGCGCACCTCGGAGGCGGGCCGAACGGCGCCGCCATGGGACCGGGCGGCAAGATCTACGTCACCAACAACGGGGGCCTCAAGTTCGTGGAGCGGCCGGGCAAGCTGTTTCCCATCGGCCAGGCCGACGACTACATCACGGGCAGCATCCAGGTCGTCGACCCCGAGAGCGGGAAGTTCGACACGCTCTATGATTCGTGCGACAGGCGCCGGCTGTGCGGCCCCAACGACCTCGTCTTCGACCGCGCGGGCGGCTTCTGGTTCACCGATCTCGGCAAGACGCGCGAGCGCGACGCGGACCGGGGCGCCGTCTACTATGCCAGGGCCGATGGCTCAATGATCCGCGAAGCGATCTTCCCCCTGGAAAGGCCGAACGGCATCGGACTCGCACCCGACGAGAAGACGCTCTACGTGGTGGAGACGCCCACCGCGCGCTGCTGGTCGTTCCGGCTCTCCGGGCCCGGGCAGATCGAGTCGGCCAACGGGCCCTATCGTGGCGAGAAGGGGGTGGTCGTCACCGGCCTCGGCGGCTACCAGATGTTCGACTCCCTCGCCGTGGACAGCGAAGGCCACATCTGCGTGGCCACCTTGATCACGGGCGCGGTCAGCGACATCTGGCCGGACGGCAGCCGCGTCGATCAGTACACACTGCCCGACATGATGGTGACCAACGTGTGCTTTGGTGGGCGCGGTCTTCAGACCGCGTACGCCACACTATCGATGGGCGGGACGCTCGTATCGTTCGACTGGCCGCGCCCCGGCCTGGCCCTGAACCACCTCAACAGTGGCGGGAGACCCTGAAGGAGTGCTGACAGCGGCAGAGGTCGAGCAATTCATCACTGACGGGTACGTGGCGGTGCGGAGGGCAGTGCCCGCCGACGTGATCGCCGAGTGTCAGAACGTGCTGTGGATGGATCTCGCCACTCGCGGCGTCAATCGCACCGATCGATCGACGTGGACGCAGCCCGTCATCCGGCTCAACAGTCCGGAGGGTGGGCCCTTTGCCGCGGCAGGCACCGCGCGGGCGCTCTGGGACGCGTACAACCAACTGCTCGGCGAGGGTACGTGGTGGAAGCGCCAGGGCCTGGGCGGCACCATCCCGGTGCGCTTCCCGAGTGAAACGGACCCGGGCGATGCGGGATGGCACATCGACGGCAGCTACGATGGACCAGACGGCAGCTACTGGGTCAACGTCCGGAGCAAGATGCGCGGACTGCTCGTGCTGTTCCTGCTCACCGATGTGGACGACCGGAGTGCGCTCACGCGCATCCTGAAAGGCTCACACCTCGATGTGCCCCGTGTCCTCGCCCCTGTGGGCGAAGAGGGCACCAGCTTCGCCCACGTCGCACCCCGCCTATCTGGCTCGACGTTCAATCGTCAGCGGGTGCTCGCCACGGGCAAGGCCGGTGACGTCTACGTCTGTCACCCCTTCCTCGTGCACGCCGCATCGTGGCCCCATCAGGGAACGCAGGCGCGGATGATCGCCCAACCCGGCGTGGCCATCCGCGAGCCATTCCCCCTTCGCGAGGAAACCGCGGAGGCGGACGCGTGCCCCGTGGAAGCCGCCATCCTCCGCGGCCTTCGGAACGGATGAGGGCGGCGCACCGCGGGGGAAAGCTCTCGTCCAGCCGGAAGGGCGCGTGGATCCGGATCGTCGTCGTGCTCGGCCTGCTCGGAGCTCTTGCCGTAGCATGGCAATGGACGCCGGTCCCCGGCTGGGATCGGCATACGCCCTCGCCGGGTGCCTGGCGAGCGCGGCCGTCGCATTCGTGGTGGGGCGGAAGCTGGGTCAGGAGACGGTGACACGCCTCGCGGGCGAACGGGCGCGGCGCATCGGGCAGGTCCTGAACCGGAACGGTATTCTCGCCGCATTTCTGATGCGAAAGGTTCCCGCTCCCTACGTGCTTGCCAACATCGTGGCGGGCGCCTCCCGGATCCGGTTCCTCGACTTCATGATCGGCACGCTCCTGGGCATGGGATCGATCGTGATCATTCTGTCGTCTTCGGATACCAGCTCCTGAAGCTGGGGAGGAAACCCACAGCCGGCTCCCTTGCCCTCGCGGTCGTGCTCCCCCTCGTCTCCTTTGGGATCGCCTTCGCCGTCAATCGTCTGGTCTGGAGACGTCGGTCGAAGAGGTAAAACCGTCACGGCCGCTTCAGGCGCAGGTCCTCCAGCGGGCCGGAGTACGCGAAGCTCCGGATCAGGTTGATCCCCGGCTCCTCGACGCGCGGGCCGACGCCCCAGATGAAGGCCAGCTCGTAGATCGGGATGTGGGTCAGCCGGTCAT
>DASYQW010000418.1 GCA_036005065.1 Candidatus Methylomirabilota bacterium
AAAGGCAGGTACGTGAGCTGAGTTCAACTAGCAGTCACTGACGGGTGGAAAGGTGAGGTCATCGCGATATGGCTGAGACACCGCTCCTTCATGTGAAGAACCTCAAGAAGTACTTCCCCATCCGGGGTGGACTCTTCTCCCGGGAGGTCGCGCGCGTCCACGCCGTGGACGACGTCTCCTTCACGATCCTGAAAGGCGAGACGCTGGGCCTGGTCGGCGAGTCGGGCTGCGGCAAGTCCACCACCGGCCGGTGCATTCTCCGCCTGATCGAGCCGACCGCGGGGGAGGTGACCTTCGAGGGCAAGAACGTCACCACGCTCGACAAGCGGTCGCTCCGGCACCTCCGGCGCGACATGCAGATCATCTTCCAGGATCCGTACGCGTCGTTGAACCCACGCATGACGGTGGGATCGATCATCGGTGAGGCACTCGTCATCCACAAGCTCGCCAAGACGCGCAAGGAGCGTGAGGAGCGCGTCATTCACCTCCTGGAGACGGTCGGCCTCAGCTCCGATCACCTCCGCCGCTACCCGCACGAGTTCTCGGGCGGCCAGCGGCAGCGCATCGGCATTGCCCGGGCCCTCGCGGTGAGCCCCAAGCTCATCGTGGCCGATGAGCCGGTGTCGGCGCTCGATGTGTCGATCCAGGCCCAGGTCATCAACCTGATGGAGGATCTGCAGAAGCAGTTCAACCTGACCTACCTCTTCATCGCCCACGACCTCTCGGTGGTGGAGCACATCTCGACGCGCGTCGCCGTCATGTACCTCGGCAAGATCGTCGAGATCGCGCAGGCCAAGGACCTCTACACGAACCCCCGGCACCCCTACACGGAGGCCCTCCTCTCGGCGGTGCCGATCCCGGACCCCACGGTCAAGCGGCAGCGGATCCTCCTCGAGGGCGACGTGCCGAGCCCGATCCGGCCGCCGACCGGCTGCCGCTTCCACACCCGCTGCCCGATCCGCCAGTTCCCCATCTGTTCCGACAAGGAGCCGCCGCTCAAGGAGGGACAGTCCGGACACTGGGTGGCCTGCCACTTCCGGGACTAGCCCGACCGGCCCTGCCGTCTGTCCTAGGAGGCTGTCGGATCAGCCACGCGCTTCGCGTCGCCCAACCGCCCAGGGTCGGTGTTCCGCTCCGAGCGCGGGCTTTGCCCGCGCAACGGCTCCTGGGGGTGGGTCTGAGAGGAGGCGACTGATTGGGCGGGCTTCGCCCGTTGGGCCCCCTCCCATGATCATGCGGCACATCACCCTCGACAGCATCCGCGACGCCGCCACGGCCATCTACCGGGTCGCCGTCCGCACGCCGCTCGTGCGGCTGGATCTCCCCGGCGAACGCCGACCCGGCTCGGAGGCGACCGACCGCCCGCTGGAAATCTATCTCAAGCTGGAGACGCTCCAGCCGATCGGCTCCTTCAAGATCCGCGGCGCCTACAACGCCGTCCGGCACCTCTCCGGCCGGGATCTCGCCCAGGGCGTGTGGACGGTGAGCGCCGGCAACGCGGCCCAGGGCGTCGCGCTGGCCGCGCGGACGGTGGGCGCGGCCTGCTCGGTCATGGTCATCGACACGGCACCCGCCACCAAGCTGCGCGCCATCGAGCGCCTCGGGGCGACCATCGTCAAGGCCAGTTACGATGAAGCCTGGCGGACCGTCGAGACTCACCGCGCGGAGCGCATGCCCGGCTTCTTCGTTCACCCCTTCGACGACGATCGCTTCATCAGTGGCAACGGGACCATCGGCCTGGAGATCGTCGAGGACCTGCCCGACGTGGACGCGGTCGTCGCGCCCCTCGGCGGCGGGGGCCTCCTGTCCGGGATCGCCGGCGCCCTGCGCGTGGTGCGGCCCGAGGCCCGGGTCTACGCTGCCGAGCCCGAGACGGCGGCGCCGCTCGCGGTGTCGCTCGCGGCGGGCCGGCCGAGCTACTTCCCCGGCTGGCAGGCCTCCTTCGTCGACGGCGCCGGGGGCAAGTCGGTGCTCCCCTCGATGTGGCCCATGCTCTCGGAATGGCTCGCCGGCTCCATCGTGGTATCGCTCGACGAGGTCGCCCGGGCCATGCGGGAGGTCGCCGAGCGGGTGCACGTCATCGCCGAAGGGGCGGCGGCCTGCGCGGTGGCCGCCGCGGTCAGCGGGCGAGCCGGCGCCGGCAAGGTGGTGGCCGTCGTCTCCGGCGGCAACATCGACCTGTCGCGCTTCGCCTCGCTCGTGGGCGCCGGCCCGGAGCCCTGACCGCACCCGCCGGGCCATGGTCCGCGAGCCGGCCGTCGCCGGCGCCTTCTATCCCGCCGACCCTCGGGCGGTCGGAGCCGAGGTGGACCGGCTGCTGGGCCGCGACCCGGCCGCCCCCGCCCCGGCTCCGGCTCGCGCGGTGGTGGTCCCCCACGCCGGCTGGATGTACTCGGGCGACGTCGCGGGCGCGACGTTCGCGCAGGTCGCCGTCCCCCGTCTCGCCGTCCTGCTCGGCCCGAACCACACCGGCCTCGGCCTCCCCGGGGCGCTCATGGCCGAGGGGACCTGGCGCTATCCCGGCGGCAGCGTGCCGGTGGCCCGGGAGCTGGCCGCCGCCCTCCTGGCCGCCACGTCGGACCTGCGGCCGGACACCCGGGCTCACCTCCGTGAGCACGCCCTCGAGGTGCAGGTGCCGTTCCTCCACCGCGTTCAACCCGACATCGCGATCGTCCCGATCACCCTCGGCCGGGTCGATCCGGGTTTCTGCCGGCTCGTCGGCGAGGCGGTGGGGCGGGTCGCGGCGGCGTGGCCGGAGCCGGTCCTGGTGGTGGACTCGACCGACCTCAACCACTACGAGTCACAGGCCGTGTCGAGCCGCAAGGACCGCCTGGCGATCGACGCCATCCGGGCACTCGACCCGGATGGGCTCTGGCGCGCCGTCCGCACGCACGACATCACGATGTGCGGCATCGCGCCCACTCAGGCGCTCCTCTGGGCCGCGCCGCTCCTCGGCGTCCGGCAGGCTCGCCTCGTCCGGTACCACACCTCGGGCGACGTCTCCGGCGACCTCAAGCGCGTCGTCGGATACGCCGGTCTGATCCTCGACTAGCGACCGGCGGATCGACCGGACGTGATCCAGCTCGACGGCATCGCCAAGGCCTACGCGGGTCAGGTGCTCTTCCGCGACCTCTCCTGGCGAATCACCGGCCGAGAGCGGATCGGCCTGGTCGGCCCCAACGGAGCCGGGAAGACGACGCTCTGCCGGATCCTGGCGGGCCTCGAGGAGCCGGACGCCGGGCGCGTGACGCGGGACCGCGGCACGACCATCGGCTACCTCCCCCAGGAGGTCGCCGCGACGGCGGCGGAGTCGGTGCTAGGGGAGGCGCTCGGCGGGTTCGCGGAAGTGTGGGCCGTCGAGCGGGAGATGGAGGCGGTCGCCGCCGCGCTGGCCGTCGCGCCGGCCGACGCCCTCACCGCGCGCTACGGCGACCTCCAGCACCGGTTCGAGGCGCTGGGAGGCTACCGGCTGGAAACCGAGGCCAAGGCGATCCTGGGGGGCCTCGGCTTCCGGGACGCGGATCTGGCGCGCCCGGTGGCCGAGTTCTCGGGCGGGTGGCGGATGCGGGCGGCGCTGGCGCGGCTCCTGCTGCTCCGGCCGTCCCTGCTGCTCCTCGACGAGCCGACCAACCACCTCGACCTCGAGTCCCTGGCGTGGCTCGAGGCCTACCTCGGCGCCTACGACGGGGCGGTGGTGGTCGTGGCCCACGATCGCTACTTCCTCAACCGCATGGTGACCTCGATCGCGGACCTCGGACCCGACGGCCTGACCGTCTACCCGGGGTCGTACGACGACTACCTCGTCGAGCGCGAGGCCCGCCAGGCCCTGCGGGAGGCGCAGGCCCGGAACCAGCAGAAGCGCGTCGCCGAGATCGAGCGCTTCATCGAGCGCTTCCGCTACAAGGCGACCAAGGCCCGTCAGGTCCAGAGCCGGATCAAGATGCTCGAGCGCCTGGAGCGCATCGAGATCGAGGGCCCGGCCCGCACGATCCGGCTCGCGTTCCCCACCCCCCCGCGCACCGGACGGCGGGTCATCACGCTCCGAGGCATCCACAAGGCCTACGGCGACCACGTCGTCTACGCCGGCATCGACCTCGACGTCGAGCGAGGCGATCGCGTCGCCCTGGTCGGCGTCAACGGCGCCGGCAAGTCGACCCTCCTCCGGATCCTGGCCGGGGTGTTGCCTCCCGATCGTGGCGAGCGGAGGCTCGGGACCCACGTCAGCGCCCACTATTACGCCCAGCACCAGCTCGACGCGCTCGATCCCGCCCGCACGGTCCTCGAGGAGCTGGCCGGCGTGGCGCCCGACGCGACCCAGACCCGGCTGCGGACGCTGCTGGGGGCCTTTCTCTTCACCGGCGACACCGTCGACAAGAAGGTCGCGGTCCTCTCCGGCGGAGAGAAGGCGCGGGTCGCGCTGGCCAAGATGCTCATCCAGCCGGCGCCGTTCCTCTGTCTCGACGAGCCCACCAACCACCTCGATCTCGCCTCACGCGAGCGGCTCGAAGCGGCCCTCCAGGAGTTTCCCGGGACCATCGTGTTCATCTCTCACGACCGCTACTTCATCAATCGACTGGCCACCAAGGTCGTCGAGGTGGCGGGGGGCCGGCTGACCGTCTTCCTCGGGACCTACGACGATTACCGGGCCGCCGTCGAGCGGGCGCCGGAGCCGGTGGCGGTTCCGACCCGGGCCCCGGCCACCGCGCCGGGACCGAGCGCGCGGGCGGGCCGACGCCGGCCGCCCGGCGGCGACCCCGCCGTGCGCGAGCTGAGGCGGCGCGTCGAGGCGATCGAGCGGCAAATCCACGCGCTCGAGGCGCGGCTCGAGGAGCTGGGACGGGCTCTCGCCGACCCTGCCCTCTACCTGGACGGCGAGCGGGTCCGGGCCGTCGCGGCGGAACGCAGGAGCGCGGAGGCCGAGGTGGCGTGGCTCATGCGCGAGTGGGAGGAGCTGTCGACCGCCTTGGCCGCCCACGAGTAGAAAAACCCGCGCAAATTGACACGTTTGCCGCGTCCGCGCTATCATCGAGCTGTCCCGCGTTGCCCGCTCCGAGCCCGGAGTGTCTCGGCGTCGCTCGGCCCAGAGGGAGGGAAACGGAGGTCCTGTGGAAGAGTTCTACCGCATCAAACGGCTCCCCCCGTACGTCTTCGCCATCGTCAACGACCTCAAGGTCAAGGCGCGCGCCCGCGGTGAGGACATCATCGACCTCGGCATGGGGAACCCGGACCTGCCCACGCCGCCGCACATCGTGGACAAGCTGATCCAGGCGGCGCGCAACCCGAAGAACCATCGCTATTCGGCCTCGAAGGGGATCCGCCGGCTCCGGGTCGCCATCGCCGCCTGGTACCGCAAGCGCTTCGGGGTCGAGCTCGACCCCGAGAGCGAGGCCGTCGCCACCATCGGCTCCAAGGAAGGCCTGGCCCATCTGGTTCTGGCCCTTCTCCAGCCCGGCGACGCCGTGCTCGTCCCCAATCCGGCCTACCCGATTCACGCCTACTCGGTCGTGATCGCCGACGGAGACCTGCGGTCGGTCCCGCTGGTGCCGGGCGAGGACTTCTTCGCACGCCTCGAGGAGGCCGTCCGGCTGGCCTGGCCCAAGCCGAAGGGCCTCCTCATCAACTTTCCCCACAACCCGACGACGCAGGTGACCGACCGCGGCTTCTTCGAGCGCGTGGTCGCCTTTGCCCGCGAGCACCGGCTGTGGGTGATCCACGACTTCACGTACGCCGATCTCGCGTTCGACGGCTACCGGCCGTCCTCGTTTCTGGAGATCCCGGGGGCCAAGGAGGTCGGGGTCGAGTTCTTCTCGCTGACCAAGTCGTACAACATGGCCGGATGGCGGCTCGGCTTCGCCTGCGGCAATCCCGGCATGATCAACGCGCTGGCCCGGATGAAGTCGTACCTCGACTACGGCGTCTTCCAGCCGATCCAGATCGCGGCGATCGTGGCGCTCGAGGGGCCACAGGCCTGCGTCGGCGAGATCGTGGAAACCTATCGCAAGCGGCGCGACGTCCTCGTCAACGGCCTCACCCGCATCGGGTGGAAGGTGGACCTGCCCCGCGCCACGATGTTCGTCTGGGCCCCGATCCCCGAGGCCTTCCGGGGCCTGGGCTCGCTCGAGTTCGCCAAGCTGCTCATCAACGAGGCGAAGGTGGCGGTCTCGCCCGGCATCGGCTTCGGCGAGTACGGGGAAGGCTTCGTGCGCTTCGCCCTGGTCGAGAACGAGCATCGCATCCGCCAGGCCGTGCGGGGCATCAAGAGCTTCCTCCGGTGAACGAGATCGGCATCGGGCTTCTCGGGATCGGCACCGTGGGCGGGGGCGTCCTGAAGATCTACCGCCAGAATCAGACCGCCCTCGAGGCGAAGGCCGGCTGCCGTCTCCGGATCCCGGCGGTCGCCGACCGCGACGTCACCACCCCCCGGGCCGGCCTCACGCTCGCCGAGTGGCCCCTGACGACCGAGGTGGAGCGGGTCCTCGGCGACGCGGGCGTGGCCGTCGTGATCGAGCTGATCGGCGGGCTCGAGCCCGCTCGCACGTTCATCCTCCGCGCGATGGCGGCCGGCAAGCACGTGGTGACGGCGAACAAGGCGCTCATCGCCACGCACGGGCCCGAGCTGTTCGAGGCGGCCCGGCGGCGGGGGGTGCTGCTCGGCTTCGAGGCGGCGGTGGCCGGCGGCGTCCCGATCATCCGGGCATTGCGCGACGGCCTGGCCGCCAACCGCATCCTCTCGCTCTACGGCATCGTCAACGGCACCGCCAACTTCATCCTGACCAAGATGACCGTCGAGGGCCGGGAGTTCCGGGAGGTGCTGCGAGAGGCGCAGGCCGCGGGGTACGCCGAGGCCGATCCGACCCTCGACATCGAGGGGATCGACTCCGCTCACAAGCTCCAGATCCTGGCCTCGCTGGCGTTCCGGACGGCCGTGGATCTCAAGGAGATCCACACCGAGGGCATCACCGCCATCACCCCGGAGGAGATCGCCAACGCTCGGGAGCTCGGCTACCGGATCAAGCTCCTCGCCGTCGCCAAGGCGACCGACGGGGCACTCGAGGCGCGCGTCCATCCCACGATGATCCCGGCCACCTCGCCCCTGGCGGCCGTCTCGGGCGTGTTCAATGCGATCTTCGTCGCGGGAGACGCGGTCGGCGATCAGATGTTCTACGGCCGGGGAGCCGGCCAGATGCCGACCGCGTCCGCCGTCTGGTCGGACGTGATCGAGATCGCGCGCCGCCTGGCCCACGGCCACGACGCGCTGCCCGAGGATCTCCCCCTCATCGAGGCCAGCGGACCCGGCCGGCTTCGGCTTCGGGCCATGGAGGAGATCCGCTCGGCGTACTACCTCCGCGTCATGGCGCAGGACCGCCCGGGCGTCCTTTCCCAGGTCGCCGGCGTGCTCGGGCACCACGACATCTCGATCGCCTCGGTGCTCCAGAAGGGGCGGGGAGAGGTCGCGGCGGTGCCGGTCGTCATGATGACCCACGAGGCCCGGGAGCGGAACATGCGCGCGGCGCTCGAGGAGATCGATCGCCTGCCGGTCGTGGCCGACCGCACCGTCATGGTGCGAGTGGAGGATCGCCTCCCGTCCTGAGGCGGCCCGGGCCGATCGCCGGACCCGGCAGGTCCGACACCATGGAATAGACGTCCCCCGCCGTGCGTCCAATCTGCAGGCGGCGGGCCCGGCGCGGTGAGCCACCCCGGGTGGTTCCTCCCTCCCCGGATGGTCGCGCTGCGGCCTGTCGCCGTCTCCACCCCGGTTGAACAGGACACCAGCCGTGCGCCAGGCGCCTGTCGAAGTCATCAGCGGCCGATGACCCCAATCACGGAATGCATCGAATAGCGTCCGCGCGGCGGCTTCGCCGCCGCCCCGACCGGGGGGGCATCGGGGGGGTCTTCCAAGACCCCCCCGAAATGACCTAGCATGGCCAGCGCCATGAGTCGGCCCGGCCCGATCCCCAGCCCCGATCTCCCTGCCCGTCCGAGGCTGTCCCGGTGAGCCTGATCGTCCAGAAATACGGCGGTTCCTCGGTGGCCGACCCCGAGAAGATCAAGGGGGTCGCTCGCCGGGTCGTCGAGACGGCGAAGGCGGGCCACCGGGTCGTGGTGGTCGTTTCCGCGATGGGGAAGACGACCGACGGCCTCATCCGCCTCGCCCACGAGATCACCCCAGCCCCGAACGCGCGTGAGCTGGACATGCTGCTCGCCACGGGCGAGCAGGTCTCGATCGCCCTGCTGGCGATGGCGACCGAAGCACTCGGCTACCGGGCGCGCTCGTTCACCGGCGAGCAGGCGGGCATCCGGACCGACGAGGCCCACACGCGCGCCCGCATCGTCGGCATCGACGCGGACAAGGTGCGGCGGGCGCTCGACGACGGGCACGTCGCCATCGTGGCCGGCTTCCAGGGCGTGACGGCCGGGGACGACATCACCACCCTCGGCCGTGGCGGATCAGACCTCACCGCCGTGGCCCTGGCCGCCGCGCTACAGGCCGACGTGTGCGAGATCTACACCGACGTGGACGGCGTGTACACGGCCGATCCGAACATCGTGCCGGAGGCCCGGAAGCTCTCCCGTATCTCCTACGACGAGATGCTCGAAATGGCGAGCCTGGGCGCCCGGGTGCTGCAGTCCCGCTCCGTCGAGTTCGCCAAGAAGTACGGGGTACCGGTACACGTCCGATCGACCTTCAAGGCCGACCTGGGCACGCTCGTCACCAAGGAGGACCCCCGCATGGAAGCCGTCATCGTGACCGGGGTCACCCATGATCGCACGCAGGCGAAGGTCTCCATCCTGCGCGTGCCGGACCGCCCGGGGATCGCCGCCCAGGTCTTCGGGGCCGTCGCCGACCACGGGATCGTCGTGGACATGATCGTCCAGAACATCAGCCGTGACGGCTACACCGACATCTCCTTCACGCTGGCCCGCACCGACCGCGAGAAAACGGTCACCGTCCTCAGCGAGGTGGCGCGGCGGATCGGGGCGGAGGGGGCGACCTACGACGACCGCATCGCCAAGGTGTCGATCGTCGGGGTCGGCATGCGCAGCCACTCGGGGGTCGCAGCCCGGATGTTTCAGGCGCTCTCCCGCGAGGGGATCAACATCCAGATGATCTCCACCTCCGAGATCGCGGTGTCGTGCGTGATCGAGGACAAGTACGCCGAGCTCGCGGTCCGCGCCCTCCACGAGGTGTTCGAGCTCGCCTCCGAGCCCTCGCCCTCGCGCTGACGCGCGTCGCGTTCACTTCATTCTGCCGTTGTCCTCGGCCCGGAGCGACCACACGCTGAGGATTGCCCGACCGCTGACGGTTTGTGGTCCGCTTCGAGCGGCGGCTTTGCCGCCGCAACCCTCCCGGGGGAGGGTGTGGGAGGGGGCCGTCAAGGCCCCCTCCCATGATCTAGTCCGACGAGAGCGCGCCCCGGTCCTGCCCCGCGCGGTAGGGGGGGAAGCGGAAGGCCATCTCGCGGCTCAGGAGCCCCCCGTGGCCGAAGGCCGCGAGCTCGCCCGCGCCGACGGCCTCGCCGGCGAGGAGCCGCGGGAGGAGGAGGTCGAAGAGCGTCGCCTGAGAGAACATCCCGCAGGACGGCATGCCGAGCACCGGCGTGGATCCGAGGAAGGCCAGCCAGAGCAGGCTGCCCGGGTGGGCCGGCACCCCGCGCCGGAGGAGGCGGCCGCCGAGCCGCTCGAGGGCGGCGAAGACCGGGTCGAGCGGATCGAGGGCGTTGGCGCCGGCCGCCACGACGAGTTGGGCGCCGCGCCGGAGGGCGCCTTCCACCGTGGTCGCCAGCTCGGTGCCGTCGGCCTCGACGAAGGCGAGGTCGGCCAGCATCGCGCCGAACCATGCGAGCTTCTCCCGGAGCGCGGCCTCGAACCGCGCGCGGGCCTTGGGCTCGAGGCTCGCGGGCGCCACGGCCGCCACGCGGAGGGGACGGAAGGCGCGCACGGTCACGAGCCCCCCGGCCGCGCCCGCCCGCGCCTCGGCCTCCCGGACGACGCCTTCGGGGATGACCAGCGGCGTGACCTTGGCCTTCGCCACGACCTCGCCGGCGTCCACGACCTGGCCGTCGTAGAGCGTGTAGACGGAGATTCCCTCGAGGCCGTTCACGGCCGCCAGCGCGTCGACTCCCACCCGCACCAGGCCGCGCGATACGGCGACCAGCGCCCACTGCCCGCCCGACGAGTCACGGATCCGGAGCCCGGGCCCCGCCGCGGCGGCGGCCAGGCGCTCGCCGGCGACGTCCTCGTGGAGGTCGCCCGGCTCCATTTCGAGGAGGTGGACCTCGTCCCGTCCGGCGCCCGCGAGCGCGACGAGACGCCGGGCGGAGGCGGTGTCCACGATCTCCCCCTTGCGGACCACGAGCTTCCCATCCCCGCCCCGGACGTCGTGGCAGAGCACCCAGCCAACCAGCCGGTCGACTCCGACATCGGCCGGGACGACCGCGTGGGCTTTCATCCGCCGGTCGCGACCGGGCTCGGCCGTCCGCCCTTCTCCACGTAGAGGGGTCGGCCCGTGCCGCCGTAGCGCGCGGCGACGATCTCCGCGAGAATCGCCAGGGCGATCTCCGGGGCACTGCGGGCCCCGAGATCGAGGCCGATCGGGACCCGGAGGCGGGCCAGCAGATCCTCGGTCACGCCCTCCTCCCGGAGAAGCTTCAGGATCGCCTCACCGCGCCGGCGGCTCCCGAGCATCCCGACGTACCCGGCCGGCGTCCCGAGGACGTGCCGCAGGACCGGGATGTCGTACTTGTAGTCGTGCGCTACCAGCACCACCGCCGTCGAGGGCGCGAAGGGCACCCGGCGCGCCGCTTCCGACGGGATGCCGACCACCAGCTCGTCGGCCTCGGGAAAGCGCTCGCGGGTGGCCAGCCGCGGACGGCCGTCCACGACGACCGTGCGGAATCCGAGGGTCTTCGCGAGGGTCGTGAGCGGCATGGCGACGTGGCCGGCGCCCACGACCAGGAGCGTCGGGGGCGGCATGTGGACTTCGAGAAAGCCGCGGACCCTGCTGGCGGGGCCGATCTCGACCGTGCGCGACGCGCCGCTCGCGAAGGCCTCGCGGGCCAGCGCCGCCGCCGCCTCGTCGAGGGCGGGCTCGCCGAGCGTGCCGGCGCGGCGGCCGTCGTCGAGGACGAGCAGCTTCGACCCCGCCTGCGGAGGATCGAGCCGCGTCACGAGGGCGCCGGCCCGACCCCCGGCCACGTGCCCCCGGAGCTCTTCGTAAAACGGCAACGCTCCGTCCCGCACCTGGTCGGTGGGGCCGAGGGAGACGGGCTCCAGGAAGACCTCGATCGTCCCGCCACAGGTGAGCCCGATCTCCCAGGCATCCTCGTCCCCGAGCGACAGCTCCAGCAGTCGAGGCGTGGCTCCGGTCAGGACGTCCTCGGCCTCCGCCATGACCTGGGCGTCGACGCAGCCCCCGATCGTCACCGACCCGAGAATGCGCCCGCCCTCGCCGACCCACATCTTGGCGCCTTCCTTGCGAGGCGTGGTGCCACGCGTGCTGACGAGCGTGGCCAGCGCGGCCCGGCCTTCGAGGCTTCGCAGGTGCTCGAGCTGGTCGAAGAACTCGCTCACGGAGGCCATTGTACCCCCGAGCAACGCGCGGCGCGCGGCTACTCCGACAGCCTGCCGGGAGCGCCTCAGGGTTTCAGGTGGCGGGCGAGCGCGCGGAGCGACTCGAGATTGTGCGCGGGCAGAAAGACGTCCACGTGCGGCAGGGCTGCGATCATCCCTTGAGTCAGTGGCTGGTAATCGGGACTCCCGAGCAGCGGGTTCAGCCAGATGACCTTGCCGGCCCGGCGGCGCATCCGGAGGAGCGTCTCGGCCAGGATCGCCGGGTCCCCGGTATCCCAGCCATCCGACAGGACGATGACGACCGTGTCGCGGTCGAGCAGATGTCGCCAGTCCGCGAGGAATGCCCGCAGGCTCTCGCCGATCTTGGTCCCGCCCGACCAGTCGCGGACCTCGCCGAGCCGCGCCAGCGCCGAGCCGTACGTCTGGCCGCGCAGCTCGTCGGTGATCCGGTGGAGCCGGGTGGAGAAGACGAACGTCTCCATCCGGCCGAGCTGGTTCTGGAGTGCATAGAGGAACTGGACGAGGAGCCGGCTGTAGAGGTCCATCGAGCCCGACACGTCACACAGGACGACGAGCTTGGTCTTGAGGATCTTCCGCCGGCGACGGGCGAGCTCGACGGGCTCCCCGCGCGTGAGGCTGGTCCGCATCGTCCGCCGCAGGTCCACCCGCCCGCGCCGGCGCGAGGGCGTCAGCCGGCGGCTCTTGCGGGTGGCCAGCCGGCGCGCCAGCTGAGCGGCCAGCCGCGCGATTTCCTCGAGCTCCTCGGCGGCGAACGACGAGAAGTCCTTGCCGAGCATCGCCTCGATGTCCGAGAGCCCCGGCAGCCCCACCGGCTCCCCTTCGCCTTCGCCGAACTCGGTCCAGTCGGCGAACTCGAGGGCCGTCTTTGGAGCGCGCGGGAAGTGGGCATCGATCGCGGGCGGCTGCGTCTCCCCGGCCGGCCCGGTCACTGACGCCGGACTCGTGATGCCGCCCCAGAAGGCGTCGAATGCGGCGTCGAAGGTGGAGAACTCCTCGGGTCGGGTGACGAGCACCGTGCGCAGGGCCCGGTGTACCTCCGCCCGGTCCGTGAGGTCGATCAGCTCGAGGGTCCGGAGGGCGTCGCGGCTCTCGGCAGGAGTGATGCCGAGGCCGCGGGCCCGGAGAAGCCGGCAGAACCGGACGGTGGCCGTGAGGAGATCGCTCGGGAGCGGGCGAGCCGGCACGCTCACGGCCGCCACATCGAGCCTCGGGCGCCGGGCATCGGCCCGGAGGACCCTCAGCTTTCCAGGAGCTCCGACAGCCGACCCGCCGCGAGGTCGGCCTCGAGCCGCTTGACGTCCTCGACCTCCTTGAGGACACACCCCAGGGTCTCCCGGACGAGCTCCGCATCGAGGTGGTCGGCGTGGAGCGCGGCCAGCGCGGCCGCCCAGTCGAGGGTCTCGGCGACACCGGGGACCTTGGCGAGCTTCATCCGCCGGAGGCTCTGCATCGCTCGCGCGACCTGACCGGCCAGTCGCTCGTTGACGCCGGGGACCTTGGTCCGAAGGATCCGGATTTCCTTCTCGAACGACGGGTAGTCGATCCAGAGGTAGAGACAGCGGCGACGCAGGGCATCCGAAAGGTCCCGCGAGCGGTTGGAGGTCAGCACGACATGCGGCCGGTGGGTCGCCCGGATGGTCCCGATCTCGGGGATCGTCACCTGGAAATCGGAGAGCACTTCCAGGAGAAAGCTCTCGAACTCGAGATCGGACCGGTCGATCTCGTCGACGAGCAGGACGGGAGGCTTGCCGTGCTGCGTGATGGCCTGAAGCAGCGGGCGCTTGAGGAGGAAGGGCTCGGCGAAGATGTCGGCCTCCTTTTCGGCGACCGAGCGCGCCTCGCGCTCCTCGAGCTTGATCCGGAGGAGCTGCTTCGGGTAGTTCCACTCGTAGAGGGCGGTGGCGGCGTCGAGCCCCTCGTAGCACTGGAGCCGGATCAGGTTCGTGTCGAGGACCCGCGCCAGCACCTTGGCGATCTCGGTCTTCCCCACGCCGGCGTGACCCTCGACCAGCAGGGGCTTCCCGAGGGTCATGCCCAGATGGACGGCGGTCGCGATGGCGGGCTCCGTGATGTAGGCGGCCTCCTCCATCAGGGCCTGAATTTTCCGGATCTCTTCGCGCATCGAGGCTCCTTCAGTCGTGAACGAGTCGTCGTCGACGCCGTGGCGGGCAGATACCCGGGGACTCATTGTAGCGCAGGTGGAGCAGTGCGTCACTCGGCGGGCCGGGCGAGCCGTGGGGCGTGGTGAGGCCGCCGTCTCCCGGGGGTGACGGGGCGCGGCGGCCGCACCCCGCCCTCGGTCACCGGGTCAGCTTGCCGAGTGTCACGCGGACCGGCCGGCGGGCGCCCGCGCGGACGACGCTGACGTCGACCGGGCGGCCCGGCGAGGTCTTCGCGACGAGGGCGGCGAGCTCTTCGGGTCCGTGGACGGCCCGGCCGTCGTAGCCGACGATCACGTCGCCGGGCCGGAGCCCCGCGCGCTCGGCGGCGGAGCCGGACTCCACCTCGGTCACCAGCGCGCCCCGCTTCGCCTGGACCCCCAGGTCGCGGGCCACCTCCGGGGTGAGCAGCCGGACCGATGCGCCGAGCCGCTCGCTCCTCGACTCGGGGACTACCTTGTCTCCCGGCGGCGTCGGCATGGGCATCGGCTTGGCCTCGCGCATGCGCTCGGGCGTCCAATACCCCTCTGCGCTCCCGGGTACCTCGCGGCCGGTCGCGGAGCCCGGTGGAGGCGTGCTCGGCGGCCGTCCGCCGCTCCCATGAGACGGCTCGGGCGGCGGAGGAGGCGCCACGGGCGGCTCACCTCGGGGGGTGGGCATCGGGAACGGCTTGGCGTCCCTCATCCGCTCGGGCGTCCAGTAATCCTGGCTGGCCCCCGGAGGGGCCTTGATGGAGGAGGCACCTCCGGACGGCGTTGGCTGGACCGGAGGCTGCCCGCTGGTGCCCTGGGCAGAGGCCGATCCGGGCAGGCACACGACGACCCCTCCTGTCAGGAGCGTGGCGGCGACGGCATTGAGCAACGTTCTCATTTGAGTGTTCGACTCCTCTCACGTATCTGACGCCCCGTGCCCTCGCAAATTCGGGACCGGCCCGTGGCCCGCTGTCTCCGCTCGCGACGTCGGAACTGGTACACCCAGCGGCGCGAATGTTCTCGCAATCGGACCGCTCCTGGTATACGGTGGAAAGTCTGGAGGCCACGATGATGTCTGAGACCACCTTGATGCTCCTGGATGTCGCGGCTGCCCTGGGGCTCGCGGGGGTGGTGCTCTTCGTGCTGCGGGGTCTGCTCGACGCGTTCGGAAACCGCCCCAGCCTGCGACCCGGCTCGCTGCGCTCGCGCCAGGACTGACCGGACGCCTGGGCCCTACTTCGAAGACTCCCCGCCTCCCGCCCTGAGCCCCTCGTAATCGGCCCAGGTGTCGACGTCCGGGGGCATGGAGGCGTCGACCTCGACCTCGCTCACCCGCCCGGGATCCCGGGTGATGACGCCGCGCCCGCCCTGATCTCCCGAGACCGCCCGAAGCTCGTCGAACACCGCCGCGGCGAAGAGGACGGGATTGCCCCGGCCGTCGCGGTAACGCGGCACGACGATCGGCCGGCCATGCTCGCGGAAGGCCGCGATGAGGTCGCCTACCAGGCCGGGATCGGGCAAGGGCTGATCCCCCAGCGCGACCACCACGGCCTCGGTCGCGGGCCGGAGCGCGTCCAGGCCAGCGCGCAGCGAGGTGGACTGCCCCTCCGCGAACCGAGGGTTCACCACGGTCCGAGCCGGGAGGCCGGCGAGCGCCGTCGCCATCGCCTCCGCGTCGCGGCCGAGCACCACCACGACGTCGTCGAGCCCTCCGGCCAGGACGCGCTCGACCGAGAGCCGGATGAGGGGTCGCCCCTCCGCCAGGGGGAGCAGGAGCTTCTGCCGGCCCATCCGGGTGGAGGCGCCGGCCGCCAAGACGATGGCCGCGATCATGCGGCGCCACCCCGAACGCTCTGCGTCGAGCAGTCTCCGAGGCGGCGGCTTCGCCGCCGCCACGACGGGGGGGCATCGGGGGGTTTTACTAAGAGCCTGTCGGGCTGACGCGCGCAGCGCGAACTCAGCCGCCGCGCGTCCGGTGGTCCGCTCCGAGCGCCGGCTTTTCCGGCGCAACTTGACTTATCCCTGGGGGAGGTCTCGGAGGGGGCCGCCGAGGACCCCTCCGATTGATCCTAGCCGACCTCGATGACGACGTAGCGCCCGGCCCCCTGCCGCTCGACACGAAGCAAGACCTGCTTCTCATCGCGCGGCTTCCGGGCCATGGCCTTCTCCACATCCTCGAGGGCGTTCACCGGGGACCGGTCGATCTCGCGGATCACGTCGCCTTCCTTGATCCCGGCCTCGGCCGCCGGCGAGTTCGGACGCACGTCGGTGACGACCACGCCCTTCGGGTCGGGAATGCCGAGCCGGCGCGCGAGCTCCGGCGTCAGATCCTGGAGC
>DASYQW010000419.1 GCA_036005065.1 Candidatus Methylomirabilota bacterium
CCCCAATCGGCGAATAAATCAGGCGGCCAGACGGTGAGCGATTTGCTCATACAGCGACTCCGTGGCCGGATTCTTGGCGAGGCGGAGCACGTTCCGGCCTCCGAGGCGGGTCAAACGCCCCGCTCGGGCGATGAGGAGAAACCGGAGCGTGCGCATGCTGCGGAAGAGGTAGCCGGAGGTGCGCTTGCGGGACCGAGGCTTCGGCTCGGCGAGAGTCTCCAGCTGGAAGCTCCGGATCAGGTTGTGGGCGAGGATGCTCAGTTGCTGCCAAGCGCTGTTGGCCGCGTAGTGCTTCGTCGGGACCACGTCGAGGGCGAACTCGCCCTTGAGCTCGGCGAAGGTCTTTTCCTGCGCTCCCCGCCCACAGGCGAAGGCCCACAGGGCCGGGAGCCCCAGCGGCAGGTTCGTGGCGACGGCGGAGTACTCGTAGTGCCCGTCGTCGGGGGTGAAGAGATCGAGCTGGAAGTTCTTCCGGGTCTGGTGCGCGACGTGCTTGCGATAGAGGACGACGCGCAGCCGGAGGTCATTCCACTGGGGGACGACCAGCTCGGTCTCGTGGCCGGTCACGCCGGGCGCCACGGGGTGCCACCGCCGGCACGCCGCGGCGATCTGCTTGAGCGGCAGCCAACTCCAGTACCCTACCTTGATCGCGTAGAAGCAGTCGCGAGCGGGGAGCAGCTCGAGAATCCTGCGCTGGAAGAAGGCCGCATCCATGCGGAACTCCAGGACCACGCGCCGGCCGACCTGCCGCCGGAGGTCGTCGATGAGCTCGCGCAGGAAGGGGACGGCCTGCTTGGAGTCGTGGACGTTGCCGGGACGGTTCTTGAGGCGGAGGATGTGCCCGGTCTGGGCGACGTGGGCGAGCAGCGGGTAGTAGCTGGGATCCTTCCGGTGATGCGGGTTGAAGCCGCGGAAGGCCCAGCCCACCGTGGCCCCCGTGCGGATGACCGAGCCATCGACGTCGATCGTGAGCCGCGGCAGATCCAGGCGCGCCAGCGCCTCGGTCACCAAGGCGCGGTTGAGGGCGACGAGGGGGGCAAGGGTCTCCTGGGTGAACTGGCGCAACCAGTCGGCCACGGTGCGGCGGGTGGGCAACCGCGCCAAGCCGCAGAAGCGCATCACCAGCGGATCGCCGCCGAGGTAGCGCAGGTGCTCCAAGCGCCGGGCCCCAACGTAGAACAGCGCGAGCAGCACCAGTGCGATTCGGGCACTGCCGTAGTCACTGCGCAACCCCGCGAACGCCTGGCGCAACCGCGCTCCCAGGTCGATCTGGCGCAGATAGCGCCCGAGCAGCTCCAGGCCGCCGTACGACGTGAGCGCCTGGGGCATGAACTGGATCGTGAGATCACCCTTGACCACCCGCCGCAAGCTCGCTACGCTCAAGCGCATCAGAGGGGCCTCCAGTGTGAGAGGGAGTGCATGGCTGTGCTCTCCCTTTCGATCGCATTGGAGGCCTCTTTGATTCATATTCCCCGCACTTTCACGTCCCGCTTATTCGCCGATTGGGGCTAACAGCGCGCTCGAGCGGCCGCGCTTCGCGCGCCGCTCAGCGCGAGCGTTCGCCGCACCGGGAAACCGCCGTGACCGGACCGTTGGCGACACCACGAGTGGGCCGCCACCCGACAAGATCCATGGGAGAAACGGCGTGAGAGATGTGATACAGCAGATCGGTCTCGCCATCCTTGCGCTCACCCTGGGCGTCATCGTGTCCCCGCCCGCCACGGAGGCACAGCAGACGCAACGGATATATCGGATAGGCTTCCTCGGGAACTCCACCGCCGCCCTCGAGACCAATCTCGTCGAGCCATTCCGCAAGGGATTGCGTGACCTGGGTTACATCGAGGGCGCGAACAGCCAGATTGAGTATCGATGGGCGGCGGGACAGTATGAACGGTTTCCCGCTCTCATCGCAGAGCTGATCGCCCTGAAGGTCGATGTGATTGTGACCGCCGGTACGCCTGCCGCCCTCGCCGTCAAGAAGGCTACGACCTCGATTCCTCTCGTGATGGTGGCCGTTGGCGACCCAGTCGGCACGAGCCTCGCAGCCAGCCTGAGCCGGCCGGGTGGAAACGCTACTGGGCTGTCTTCGATCGCACCGGACATGGAAGGCAAGCGATTGGAGTTGCTCAGGGAGGTCCTTCCCAAGGTCTCCCACATCGCGGTGCTGTGGAATCCAGCCAACCTGTTTCACGTCGGCTCCTCGAAGCAGGCGCGGGATGCCGCGCAGGCGATGCGAATCAAGTTGCAGTTCTTTGCCGCACGATCCACGGAAGAGCTCGCCGATGCATTTGCTGCAATAGTCAAGGATCGCCCGCAGGCACTCGTGGTCTTCGCGGACCGGGTGTTCCTGCACAACCGCACCCGCATCGTGGACTTCGCACTCGCGAGCCACTTGCCAACGGCGGTGACGCACCAGGAACTGGTTGACACCGGCGGCCTGATGTCTTTCGGGGCGAACTATCCCGATATGCACCGACGCGCGGCGATATACGTCGACAAGATCCTCAAGGGCGCGAAGCCCGGTGACTTGCCGATCGAGCAACCCACGAGGTTCGAGCTCGTCATCAATCTGAAGACTGCCAAGGCGCTGGGGTTGACGATTCCGGCTTCGGTGCTGCTTCGGGCAGATCGCGTCGTCGAATGACCGAGCGCCGAACTACAGGATTCACGCGGCGGCCTTCGGCCGCGGGTGATCCTGCGCGTTCGGCGCACGAGCGGTGGAGCCCGTCGCGACGACGCGCGGCGTCGACAGGGCGCGGCCCTCGGTTGACGGCGCGGCAGCGGCTCGGGCGGGCCGATGGGCCGCACACGCAGCCGTGGCCGGTGGACCATGGCCATCGCGGCGGCCCCCGCCGTCGCGACCAGCCAGATCGGCCGTCCGGTGAGATCATCGCGCCTGTCCGGTGGTGTATTGTGCGGGCTACGCGTGGAACTTCCCTGTGGGGTGGCTCTACGCCATCACGTCGAGCAGCTTCCACCCATCGTTGTCCGGTTCCGCCACGGTGGACGCCGGAATTCTCCCAACTGGAGTAACAGACTTGTTGGGCTACCCGGATGGCCGGCGAGTGCGCTGGACCGAGGAGGCGAGAATCCTGAGGACTGTCGGGCTCATCATCACATTCATATTCGGCCTTCTTGCAATACCGCTTGCGGCTGAAACCCAGCAGCCAGCGAACATCTCTCGGGTAGGGTTTCTCGGGACCTTCCCGGCGAACCTCCGTGACGAGGCATTGCGGCAAGGCCTCCGCGAGTTCGGCTACGTGGAGGGTCAGAACATCGCGATCGAGCGGCGATATTCCGAGGGGAGGGCCGAGGGGCTCCCCGACCTCGCGACCAAGCTGGTCCGCCTCAAGGTTGACCTCATTGTTGTTGACGCCTGTGGGGCGCCGCTCAATGCCGCCAGTCAAGCAACCAGCACGATCCCCATCGTGGTAGCGGCCTGTAACGATGACCTTGTTGCGACCGGGCTTATCTCCAGCCTCGCGCGACGTGGAGGCAACATTACGGGGCTGTCTGAGCTCACCCCGGAGCTCGGGGCCAAACGTCTTGAGCTGCTGAAAGAGGCCGCCCCCAGGGTGGGCGCGTCGCCGTCCTATGGAACCCGGCGTATTCCGAACGGTTCAGCCCCAAATTCCGCTTCTGGTCATCCGATTGGGTCGAGGTGCGAGCCGCGACCCAGGTGTTGGGCATGACGCTTCAATCCGTGGAGATCCGCGGCCCCGACGATTTCGATACGGCGTTCTCAGCCATAGTCAGAGAGCGGGCCGAGGCCCTGATTACCTTTTCGGACCCGCTAATCGTTTTCCATGGAAGACGGATTGCCGATCTCGCGGCGAAGAGCCGCCTGCCGGCAGTGTACGCGTACAGGGAGGTTGTGGATGCAGGAGGCCTGATGTCCTAGGGGCCGAGCATCTCTGACTTGTTCCGGCGTGCCGCCGCTTACGTCGGCAAGATCTTGAAAGGGGCCAAGCCCGCCGATCTCCCCATGGAGCAGCCCACGAAGTTCGAGCTGGTCATCAACCTCAAGACCGCGAAGGCCCTTGGGCTCACGATCCCACAGTCGCTCCTCATCCGGGCGGACCAGGTGATCCGGTGAGCCCCTGGGGCCGGGATCATCATCTCCACGCAGACCGCCGGAACAAGTCACGGCACACCAGAGGCGTCGCACGGGCGACGAGCTAACCTCGGCGCTCGACCCCGAGATGATCAACGAGGTGCTGGAGGTGATGACCGACCCGGCCAAGGAGCGCCTCCGATGAAGCGATGCGTTGCTGTGTGGTTGGCGGGGGTTCTGCTGCTCAGTGAGGCCGCGCCGGTCCTGGCCGAGACGGTCCTGCAGAAGATCAGCCGGACCGGGGTCCTGACCGCGGGGACGCGGGGCACCAACATCCCCCACGCGTTCATCAATGAAAAGAACGAGTGGATCGGTTTCTCCATCGACCTCCTGGAGGCCATCCGGGCCCGCCTGGAGAAGAAGCTGGCCAAGCGGATCAAGCTCGTGAAGAAGGAGGTCACGCCGACGACCAGGATCCCGCTGGTAGCCAACCGGACCATCGACGTCGAGTGCGGCTCCACCACCTACACCCGGGGCCGGGACGAGACGGTGGACTTCTCCATCAACTTCTTCTTCACCGGCACCCAGCTCCTGGTGAAGAGGGGGAGCGGGATCAAGAGCGTGGCGGATGTGGCCGGCAAGCGCGTGGGGGTCCTCCAGGGAGGGAGCGGCGAGAAGGCCTTGCGCGCCGCCCAGCCCAAGGCCGACGTGGTGACCTTCCAGGAGCACCCGGCTGCCTTCCTGGCCCTTGAGCAGGGGAGGATCGTCGCCTACGCCAACGACGGCATCCTCCTGGCCGGGCTGGCCGCCAGTGCCAAGAACCCCAAAGACTACGGGGTGGTGGGGGACTTTTTCGGGAAGGAGCCTTACTCCTGCATGGTCCCGGAGAACGACTCCAAGTGGCGCGACTTCGTGAACCACACCTTCATGGAGCTCATCGACAGCGGGAAGTTCTTCGAACTCTACGCCAAGTGGTTCGGAGAGCGCGGCGTAGTCCCTTATCCGATGTCGGACCAGGTCCGCAACTACATGATCATGCAGTCCATGCCGGAGTAGCGGAACTCGGGAGAGTGGCCGACCCGTTGGAGGCCCGTGGACGGCGCCTGCGCAGCCGAGGGCGGTGGACCGCAAGCCACCTCGTCGGCCCCCCTGGGACCAGCCTGATCGGCCGTCCGGGGAGATCATCGTGGGTCGTCCGGGGGTGTATCGCGTGGGCTTGCCTGGAGCGTGCGGGCTGGAAGCTCAAGTGAGTGCCGGAGTCGATGCGGCGTCGAACATCGCCGTGGAGCGGACCGCTGGCTCGCATGCGCTCGCCGCGGCCGCTCACCGCATGCGTTATCCGTACTGAGTGAGGCTTGCGGCTCCAGACGTATCAGCTGGTCGACCCACGATGCGACGAGCACTCCTTCGGCGCTTTCCGTACGCGGTGTTTTATGAGGTCGGGCCTCTCGAGATCGTGGTCTATGCAGTTTTCCACGGCGCGAGGAACCCACGCGCTTGGAAGCGCAGAAGAGACGGATAACCACACGTGTGAGCGGACCGCTGGCTCGCGTGCGCTCGCTGCAGCCATCATGTCTAGACCCGCAGGCGTGATTTTGCGCTACGTCGACACCGTCTTGTTTGACCTTCTGGAGATCGCGGAAGCGCCAGCAGCGCGGTTGGCATCGCGGTAGCCGATGACTTCAGTGTCTGGATATTCGAGAAGGGCGGCCAGGCGCCGAACTCTGCGCTACAGTGGACCGAGTGCTCGACTCGATATAACAAGAGGACGGGTGTACCGCACCCCGATATACGGGTACCGTCATCCCCGACAGCGGCGGGCGTTGAAACGTCGCGCCCAGACTCTTGCGCCGGGCTGACGACTCACACGCCGCCGAAGGCCGCGCCCCACACGTGATTCAGACTGAACAAGAATGATGCATCGGGTGCCAGCGGGCCGGCTCGTCCTGCGGTCAGGAGGCCCGCGCCCGTCAGCGGTTGAGCGCGCGCCGGGCGAAGCCCAGCAGGCCCTGGGGCACCAAGATCACCATCAAGGTGAAGATCACCCCGACCGGGATCAGGTAGTACTCCGTCCAGAAGCGCGAGAAGCCCTCGCGGAGGAGGAAGAAGAAGGCGGCGCCCGCCACCGGCCCCACCAGCGTCCCCATCCCGCCCATGACGTTGAAGATGACCACCTCGCCGGAGACCAGGAAGAAGACGAAGTCGGGCGCCGCGAACTTGTTCTGGACCGCATAGAGCACGCCGGCCAGCCCCGCGAAGAGCCCGGAGAGCATCACCGCCACCATCTTGTAGCGCTCGACGTGGTAGCCGATGGCGCGGGTGCGGGGCTCGTTCTCCCGGATGGCCTGCAGCACCATGCCGAAGGGCGACTGGGTGATGCGCCGGAGCAGGAGGTAGGACGCGGTCACCACCGCCAGCACGAACCAGTGCAGCGTGACCGGCGTGAAGGCCACCGCGCCGAGGCCGGGGATCCCCAGCGGCGGCTGGCGGAAGGTGAGGCCGTTCTCGCCGCCGGTCAGCTCGGTCCAGGTGAAGATGACCACGTAGAAGATCTGGGAGAAGACGAGCGTGGTGATCGCGAAGTAGATGTCCCGCAGCCGGGTGGCGAAGTAGGCCACGAAGACGGCCACCAGGCCGGCGCCGAGCAGCCCGTAGAGGATGGCCAGCCAGAGGTTGGGCGGGCGCACCGTCAGCAGGGCGGCCGCCGCCCCGTACATGCCGAGGCCGAAGAAGGCGGAGTGGCCGAACGAGACCATCCCGGTATAGCCGATCAGGATGTCCGACGACATCGCCAGCAGCCCCCAGATCAGGATCTCGGTGACGAACCGGCGCCAGAACTCGGGGAGCGCGAGCGGCGCGGCGCCGAGCAGCGCCAGCACGATGGCGAACCCGATCCAGTAGGGAGTGGTCGAGGCCCGGGCCGTCACTTGGGCGTGGGCACGAACAGGCCGGTGGGGCGCACCAGGAGCGTGAGGATCAGGACCACGAAGGAGACGATCACCGCCTGGGCCGGGCTCACCCAGATCGAGGCGAAGGCCTCCAGCAGGCTGATGAAGATCGCCGCCAGGATCGAGCCGCCCAGGTTCCCCATGCCCCCCACCACCACCACGATGAAGGCGCGGAGGATCACGTCGAGCCCCATGGCGTGATTCACGCCCACCAGGGGGCCGAACAGGACGCCGCTGGCGGCGGCCATGGCGGCGCCGATGGCGAACACCCCGGTGTGGACGAGGGGCACCGGGATGCCCATGGCGGCGGCCATGATCCGGTCCTGGGTGGTGGCCCGGATCCAGATCCCGTACCGGCCGTACTTCATGAAGAGCCACAAGGCACCGATGATGGCCGCCGAGCAGAGCGCGATCACGATCCGGTACCAGGGGTATTCCAGGTAGAAGAGCTTGAAGTGCCCCGTGAACGGCTCCTGGATCTTGCGGGCCACCGGGCCGTACTGCCACAGCGCGTAGTTCTGGAGGACCAGGGAGATGCCGAAGGTGGCCAGGATCGTCGTCAGGGGATCCCGCCCGAGCAGCGGGCGCAGGGCGACCACCTGAAGCGCGGCCCCGAGCAGGGCGATGGTGACCGAGGCCACCACCAGAGCCAGCCAGAAGCTGCCGGAGGCGGCCAGCGTGGTCACGCCCACATAGGCGCCGAGCATGAAGAGATCGCCGTGGGCGAAGTTCACCACGTCCATGATGCCGAAGATCAGCGTGAGCCCCGAGGCCACCAGGGCCAGGATCATCCCGCTGACGATGCCGTTGACGATCTGGACGAGGAGGAGGTCCCAGGGAAGCGCCACGTCAGACCCCGAGGTACTGGTGGATCACCGTCCGGTCGCGTCGCAGCTCGGCGGCCGGCCCGTGGTGCCGCACCACGCCCTTCTCCATGATGTAGACGCGATCGGCGACGTCCAGGATGAGCGGCACGTTCTGCTCGACCAGGAGAATCGCCACCCGGTCCCCGTGGAGCACCTCGATGATCTCCCGGATGGCGGCTACCATGCGAGGCATCAGGCCCTCGGTGGGCTCGTCGAGCAGGATGATCTTCGGCTCCAGCATCATGGCCCGGGCGATGGCCAGCATCTGCTGCTCGCCGCCGGAGAGCGTCCCCCCCGCCTGGTTCCGGCGCTCCCGGAGAACCGGGAAGCTCTGGTAGACCTTCTCGAGCAGGCCCCGGCGCCGCTCCGGACCGACATCCGGGCGATCCAGGCCGGTACGCAGGTTCTCCATCACGGTGAGGAGCCGGAAGACGCGGCGGTCTTCCGGGACATAGCCGATGCCCAACCGGGCCACCCGGTGCGGGGCCAGGCCGGCGATGTCGCGGCCCTCGAACGTGATGCGGCCCGCCGAGGGGGAGGCCAGGCCCATGATCGTCTTGAGCGTCGTGCTCTTCCCCACCCCGTTGCGGCCCAGCAGCCCCACCACCTCACCGGGGCCGACGTCGATCGACACCCCGTGGAGGACGTGGGACTTTCCGTAGTAGGTGTGGACGCCGTCGAGGGTGAGCATCAGGTCTTGAGGTAGACCTCCTGCACGCGGGGGTTGGCCTGGATCTCGGCGGGAGTGCCCTCGGCCAGGACCTCGCCGTAGTGGAGCACGGTGATGGTCCGGGCCAGGCCCATCACGACCTCCATGTCGTGCTCCACGATGAGGATGGTGAGGTCGGCGGCGATGCGCCGGATGAGCTCGACCGTGGCCCGGGTCTCGGCCACCGACATGCCCGCCGTCGGCTCGTCGAGACAGAGCAGCTTCGGCTCGGTGGCCAGCGCGATGCCGATCTCGAGGTGACGCTGCTCCCCGTGGGACAGGTTGACCGCCAGCTCGTCCTCCTTGTCCCCGAGACCGACCGCGGCCAGGACGGCGCGCGCCCTGACCAGCACGTCCGCGTAGGCCCGATGGTGGCGCAGGAGATTCCAGCCGTGGTGTCGGGACTGGGCGGCGACGCGCACGTTCTCCAGCACGGTCGCCCCCGGCAGGATGTTCGTGATCTGATACGAGCGCGCGATGGCCTTCCGGGAGATCTGGTGCGGGGGCAGCCCCGTGATGTCCTGGCCGGCGAAGAGGATGCGCCCGCCGGTCGGCCGAAGCACGCCCGTCACGCAGTTGAAGAAGGTCGACTTGCCGGCCCCGTTGGGACCGATGATGGCGCGGATCTCGCCCGGCGGCACCGCCAGGGAGACCTGGTTGAGGGCGCTCAGCCCCCCGAATCGCATGGTGAGCCGCTCGGTGCGGAGGATGGGCCCGTCCCCTGCCGCCGGGCCGGCCCGGACGGGCCCCCCGTCACCCGACCCGGCCATCACCGGTGTGATTGCACGACCCGCGAGAGGAATGCCGCCACGCCCATGGAGTTCCGCTCCGAGCGCGGGCTCCGCCCGCGCAACCCACCTCCTCGGGGGTGGGTCTGGGAGGGGGCCGCCGAGGCCCCCTCCCACTGTCTAGGCGAACTTGCACGCCGGCGGAAAGATCGTCTTTTCCTTGGGGACGACCTCCACGATGTGGTGCTTGCCGCCCTTGATGTCGAAGATGAACTCGCGGAGGAACGCCTGGTGGTCTTCCTTGCGGAGGGTCTTGTCGCCCTGCGGGAAGTCGTCGCCTTCCTTCATCTCGAGGCCTTCCAGCGCCTCGATGAGCTTCATGGTGTCCTCGCGCCCGCGGAAGCCGGACTTCTGGATGCCGAGCTTCAGGGCGTTCATGGCCTCGAAGTTGGATTGCACGTAACGGTCGGGCAGCGGTCCCGAGGGGTCGATCTGCCGGAGCCGCGCCACCGCATCCTCGAAGAACTGCTTGTGCGAGGAGGTGTTGAGCGGGGCATCGAGGACCGGGACGTAGCGGTTGATGCCCACGAAGCCTTCGATCTTGTTGCCGAGGGCCGGCAGGTTCGTGGACTCGGCGATGGCGCCGTCGCCGGCCCACTTGTACTTCCTGGTGAGGCCGAGATCGAAGGCCTGGTTGCCGATGGTCACGCCATCCTTGCCGAAGAAGATCCCGAGCAACCCGTCGAAGCTGCCGGTGATCTTCGAGAGGAACGGCGTCATGTCAGCCGTCCCCAGCGGGATGCCGGTCGTCGCCACGACCTCGCCCCCGGCCTTCTTGATCTGGTCGGCGTAGGCGTCGCGCGTGGACTGCCCCCACGCATAGTCGGCGAAGGCGATGTGCCAGCGCTTGCCCATCTTCCCCACCAGGTACGGGGCGAAGGCCACCGCCTGGGCCGGCGCGTAGTCGAAGGGCCGGAAGGTGTACCGGCTGCACTTGGACGTGGTCATGGTCGTGTCCAGGCACACGCCGATCATGTTGACGATCTTGTGCTCCTCGAACACCGGCATGCAGGCCAGGCACACGTTGGAGAGGAACCCGCCCTCGTGGGCGTCGATCTTGTCCTCCACCAGGAGCTTCTCGGCCTTGCGGCGACCCACGTCGGGCTTGGACTCGTAGTCGGCGATGACGAGCTCGATCGGACGCCCGCCGATGCCGCCGCTCTTGTTGATGCGGTCCACGGCCATCTGGGTGCCGACCAGGGCCGTCTTGCCGCCGGCCGCCGCCGCGCCCGACAGGGGCTGCATCGTCCCGATCTTGTAGGGCTTGGCCTGGCCGAAGGCCTCGCGCCAGGGCGGGGGCACCAGCAGGGTGGCGCCGAGAGCGCCGGCCGCCGCGGCCGAGACGCCGAGGAAGCGCCGCCGGGTCGTCTTGCCGCTCCACCACAGGTCCTTGGTCCAGGGTTCGTCGTGCCAGCGTTCTGCCATCGATTGTTCCTCCTGTTCCATTACGCGCTGCGGACCGGTGTCGACTCCGGGTGGCGGCCCGCCGCGGTCAGCGAGCCGCCTCCCTCGCACTCGCTCTCACTGGAGGGTCTCGTCCGCCTGCTGCAGCACGGACGGCGGGATCGTCAGCCCCAGGGCCTTGGCGGTCTTGAGGTTGATGACCAGCTCGAAGCGGGTGGGTTGCTCCACGGGGAGGTCGGCCGGCTTGGCGCCCTTGAGGATCTTGTCCACGTACAGGGCCGCCCGCCGAAACTGGTCGGGGAGGCTGGCCGCGTACGCCATGAGGCCTCCCGCCTCCACGAACTCTCGTCCGTCATAGATGGCGGGCAGACGGTTGGTGGCCGCGAGCTCGACGATCCGTCCACGCTGCGCCGTGAACACGGGGTCCGACAGCGCGATGAACGCCTCGGCATGCGCCCGGCGCGCCTTCGTGAAGGCGTCGCCCAGCTCGTCCCGGTTCCGCGCTTCCACCATGTGAAGCTTCAGGCCCAGCGACTGGGCGGCCGCCCTGGTCTCGGTCCACAGGGGAGTGGATTCGCTCGTGCTGCTCGGATTGCGGAGGACGGCCACCTGGGTGATCGACGGCACGGCCTGCTTGAGCAGCGTCAGCCGCTTCCCGCCCAGCCCCGGCTGGAAGAGCGTCACGCCCGTGATGTTCCCCCCCGGCCGGGCGAGGCTCACCACGAACCGGCTCGCCACCGGGTCACCGACGGCGGCCATCACGATGGGGACGGTGCCCGTCGCGCGCTGGACGGCCCGGGTGGCGGTCGTCCCCGCGACCATGATGAGGTCCACGCGGCGCTGCACCAGGTCCGCCGCCAGGCTGGGCAGCTGATCCACCCGCTGATGCGCCCACCGATACTCGATGGCAATGGTGCGGCCCTCGACGTACCCGAGGTCCCGCAGCCCCTGCCGGAAGAACTGCAGGTAGGGGTCGAGCGGCAGGCCCGGCCGCAAGACCCCGATGGTCGGCAGCTTGCCGCCGGGCGGGGACGTGGCGGCGATCGGCGCGGCCAGCGGCGCGGCGAGCAGGCCGACGGCGAGGCTGGCGAGGATCAGCCGGGCGGCCCTCGACATGCCGGCAGGCTAGGACGGCCGGGCGGGGCTGTCAAGGCCGGTCCCGCCGGCCATCGACTGGCTGGCTAACCGGGGGCGGCCTTGCCGCCTCGCCCGCTTCGCGATACGGTGGCGCTCGGGGCGCTCCGTCGCCGACCCCTCGCCCACCCGGCTGTCGTGGAGGACGCCATGAGAGGACGCCCGACGCTGCCGCTGTCCCTGGGCCTCGCGATCCTCGTCGCCGCGCTGGCGGCGTTCGGGGTCACGGCTCGAGGCCAGACCCCGAAGCGCGGGGGGATTCTCAACGCCATGCTCGCCGAAGACCCGCCGGGCTTCTCGATCCACGAGTCGGCCACGATCTCCGGCGTCTGGCCGGTGATGCCGTGCTACTCGAACCTGGTCCTCTTCGACCCGCTCAAGCCCCAGGAGACCGCGGACACGGTGCTGCCCGAGCTGGCGGAGCGGTGGTCCTGGCAGGACAACTATCGGAACCTCGTCTTCTTCCTCCGCAAGAGCGTGCGGTGGCACGACGGCCACCCGTTCACGTCGAGGGACGTCAAGTACACCTTCGACGTCGTCCGCGAGGCGGCCGACGCGCCCGCCAAGCTCCGGCTGAACCCGCGGAAGGACTGGTACGCGAACGTGGAGGCGATCGAGACGCCCGACCCTCACACGGTCGTCTTCCGGCTCAAGCGGCCCCAGCCCTCGCTCCTGCTCATGCTGGCCGCGGGCTACTCGCCGGTCTACCCGGCCCACCTTCCCCCCGCCGATCTGCGCTTCCGCTGCGTGGGCACCGGGCCCTTCCGGCTCAAGGAGTACGTCCGCGGCCAGCTGATCGAGCTGGAGCGCAACCCCGACTACTTCATGCCGGGCCGGCCGTACCTCGACGGGATCCGCTACCCCATCATCACCGAGCGGGGCACCCGGCTGGCGGCGCTCCAGGCCGGGCGCCTCGACGTGGCCATGCCGCTGGAGATGACCCGGACCATGGCGGAGACGGCGAAGATGACCGCGCCGTCGCTGGTGGTCACCGAGACCGGGCAGATCGGAACCGACAACGTGATCATGCACCACAAGAAGCCGCCCTTCGACGACGTGCGGGTGCGCCGCGCGATCAGCCTCGCGATGGACCGCCAGGCCTTCGTCCAGGGCGTCCGCCACGGCGGCGCGGTCGTAGGGGCCGCCCTGATGCCGCCGCCCTTCGGGGTCTGGGGCCTCCTCGACAAGGAGCTGCGCGGGCTGCCGGGCTACCGCGCCGCCGGCCAGGACAAGGCCGAGGCCAAGCGGCTCCTGGCCTCGGCGGGCTTCGGTCCCGGCAAGCCGCTCCGCGTGGAGCTGGTCACCCGGGCGTTCGCGATCTACGTGGACGTGGCCGCGTTCGTCGTGGACCAGCTTCGGCTGGTGGGCGTGGAGGCGACGGTCAAGCAGATCGAGTCGAGCGCGTGGTTCCCGGCGCTCGCCCGGCGCGATTACCTGATCGGCGCCAACCTCACCGCGGCCGCCATCGACGATCCCGACGTGTATTTCTACGAGAACTACAAGTGCGGCACCTCACGCAACTACACCGACTACTGCAGCGAGGAGGTGGACCGGCTGATCGACCTCCAGTCTCAGGAGCTGGACCGCGACAAGCGGCGCACGCTCGTGTGGGAGATCCAGAAGAGGCTCGAGGCCGACGTGGCGCGGCCGATGCTCGGCTGGCGGAACGAGTACTTCACCCAGTGGCCCTACGTCCGGAACCTCGTCCCGCACCACTCGCTCTACAACTACGGGCGGATGCAGGAGGTGTGGATGGACCGGTGAGGAGGGTGGCGGCGGCAAAGCCGCCGCTCGGAGCGGACCGGCATTATGCGTGGCGATGGGCTTCACGCCGGCGTGGTGACCCGACAGTCCCTCAGGCCGGGTAGATCCGCCGGAAGATGCCGGGCGAGCCCTCGTCGAGCTGGAGGAACGGGCGGATGCGCTTGGTCCACGGGCTGCCCATCCGATTCTGCTGCCAGGCCTCGCTCTCGGGCACCCGCTCGTGCTCCAGCTCGTACACCGTCAGGTATTTCGGCTGCCCGTCGACCACCACGAAGCGACGGACGCGGATGCAGCCCGGGACCGCGAGGTATCCCGGGATGTAGCACGTGTTGTACCAGGCGTGGAACTCCTCCTCCAGGTGGGCGGGAATGTCCATCCGCCCCATCTGGAGACATCGCGGCATCTCCATCGTGTTCTCGATCGGATTGGTGCGGGTCGGGAAGATCTGCCGGTAGGCGTTGAGGATGTAGTTGCGCCCCACATGGCCGCCGGACGCCTGCTGCCGCCAGGGTGAGGGCTTGTAGCGGACCGCGTCGAGGAAGGCGGCGCTGCGGAGCACGTTCGGATCCTCGAGCTCGTACATCGCCAGGTACTTCGGCCCGCCCTTGACCGCGACGTAGCGGCCGGCGCTGAGGAACCCCGGTATCGCGAGCAGATGCTTGATGTGTTCTTCGTCGTACCAGCGGTTGAACTCGGCCTCGTGCGCCGGGTCCACGTCGGTCCAGAGCATCAGCAACCCGGTGCCCCGTGTCTTGGCCATCACGCCGCCTCCACCGGCTCAGTCCTCCGAGCTCGGGTCGTCCGGGGCCCGAAAGATCGTGACGTCCTCATCCCGGTAGACGAGGCGAAATCCCGCAATCTCCCAGAGCTGCTCCTCGGCCTTCGTGAGCGGCACTCGCCGCTCCGTGCGGCGCCGATCCACGTCGACCGGGCGGTCTTCCCGGCGCCGGTCCGCCCGCCGGCGGTCGACCACCACGTCCACCAGATCCACGCCCTCGAACGCTCGCCGCAGCTGCGCGTACAGGTGCTCCTGGTCCGGCCGCACGATGAAGAGCCATCGGTGTCCTTTGCTCACTCGACGTCCCCGTGGGCCCCGGCGGCGAGCGGTGCGGTCAGGAGGCCGAGGACGCGGGTGACGCTCGGGACGGTGTCGCTGAGCACGGCGGTAGGCTAGGCAGGATACGCCAGGCTGTCAAGCTGGGGTCCTGTGCGTCTGGGGCCCCGTGCGAGCGGAGCAGCCTCGCGCCGCGCCTCGCCCGGGCGGGCTTATCGGGCGGCCCTCCCTCTGCTATCCTCGACACCGGAGTCAGCGGGCCCCGAATGGCAAGGGAAGGAGCCGTCTCCATGACACCCCGGACCCCCGTCTCTGGCCCCTGTGCCTGGCGCGGCGAGGAGATGGCGCGCTCGACGCGCTGGGTCCGCACGCTCGATCGCGACGCGCTCGACGAGATCGACGCCGCGCTCCGCCAGGCTCGATCGCGCGGTCTGGCCTGGCCCGAGACGACCCGCGAGCGCTTTCCCCTCCCGACGCTGGACAGGGTGCTGGCCGAGATCGCCCGCGAGCTGGAGGACGGCTGCGGCCTGATCAACCTGCGCGGCCTGCCGGTCGCGCGCTACACGCCCGCCGAGCTGCGCCAGATCTGGTTCGGGCTCGGCAGCCACCTCGGCCGGCCCGTGTTCCAGAACCGGCGCGGCGAGCTCATGCGCGAGATCCGCGACGAGGGACGCAGCGTGGGGGAGCGCTACGGGCAGATCCCGGCCGGGGAGGGCGGGTCGGGCACCGTGCTCTCGTCCTACGCGCGCACGCTCTCGAACGGGCCGCTCCGCTTCCACACCGACCGCTGTGACGTGGTCGGCCTCCTCTGTGTCGGTCAGGCGCGCCAGGGCGGGATCAGCAAGCTCTGCAGCTCCGTCGCGGTGCACGACGAGATGCTCCGACACCGGCCGGATCTCGCCGCGGTCCTGTACCAGGACGTCTATCGCAGTCGCTTCGGCGAGGAGGCGGAACGCCCCGACGTCGTGTACCCACTTCCTATCTTCGGCGTGCGCGACGGCAAGTTCACGAGCCACTACTCGCTCACCTTCATCGAGGTGGCTCAGATGGTGCCGGGGGTGCCGCCGCTCAGCGGCGCCCAGCAGGAGGCGATCGAGCTGCTCATGGCGCTCACCGAGGAGCTGTCCTTCGAGATGCGGTTCGAGCCGGGCGACATGCAGCTCCTCAACAACCACGTCATCTATCACGCCCGCACCGCCTTCGCGGACGACGCGGAGACGGGCAACGTGCGGCTGCTCTACCGGCTCTGGCTGTCGATGCCGAACAGCCGGGCGCTGCCGGTGGGGCACGAGGTGCTGTGGGGCAGCACCGAGCCCGGGGCACTGCGGGGCGGGATCGGCCAGGTCGCGGCGCCGTGAGCGCGCCTCACCGGGTACGCCAGAAAGGCCAGGGAGGCCGCGCGGGTCACGACACACCCTCCCGATCGACGGCGGCGAGCCCTTCGGGATCGACGATCGCGTGCTCCGGCGCCCCATGGTCCTCCGGCGAGCACTCCTCCCCTCGCGGGCTCCAGGACCGCCACACCCCGACCTCCCGATCACCCCGGTAGTCGCCCTCCCGGGCCTTGGCGCCGACGGGATACCAGGAGGTCCAGGTCCCGTCCCTCAGCCCCTCCCGGTACTCACCTTCCTCCCACTTGACGTTGAAGTCGTACCACCGCGACCAGAGCCCGTGTTCCTTCCCATTCTGGAATTCGCCCTCTTCCCGCTTCACGCCGCTGCCGAACAGGATGCCGTTCCCGTACCAGAAGGTCCACCGGCCGGCCTTCCGGCCCTCGACGAACTGCCCCTGGATCTTCGGCCGTCCGTCCGGATACGAGGCTCGATACGGCCCATGACGGGTGCGCGTCCCGCTTCGGTCGAGCCGTTCGCACCATTGCTCCCGTCCCGCCGGGGGCTCGGCTTCGGCGCGCGACGTCCCTTCCGGACAGGCGATCGCCGATTCGCCGCGCGCGAGCGCCCCGAGGATCACCAGGCCGCCCGCGGCGGCCAGCATCGCCGCCAGCCGCCGCCGTCTCACAGGCCGAGCCCGGCGCCCACGTCGCTCCGTCCGGCGACCGCCACCAGCCGCACGAGGTTGAGCCACACGACGCCGATCGCGAATCCTGCCGCGACATCGCTCAGCCAGTGAACGTCCAGGACCAGGCGGGCGGCGCCGGTCAAGGCCGCGAAGACGAGTGCCCCCGCATACAGCGCGGCGCGGACGGCGGGCCGCGCATTCCGTCCCAATGCCACCGCCAGCAGACCGTAGCCCACCACGGCGACCAGGGTGTGAGCGCTCGGGAAGCCGTACCCCGTGATCTCGTACCACGTCTGGTGGCTTCCGGGCCGGACGACGCCAAAGGCCATCTTGAGCCCGGCCGACAGGATCCAGGCCGAGGCCGTACCGAAGAGGATCACAAGCCCGTCGCGCCGGCGCCCGACCGCGACCAGACAGGCGGCCGCGGTGGCGACGGTCGCCAGCATCCCTTCACCGGTCAACCGGCTCAGAAACGACGCGAGGTTCCGGATCGCCGCCGACGGAGCGACGAGGTGGGCCGCCTGCTGGACGACGGAGTCGAGCCGCAGCACGATCTCGTCGTCCTCTCGAAACACGACGTCTTCGCAGATCGCGACGAACGCGATGGCGGCGACGGCGCTCGCGACGAGCTGCCGGGCGCCCAGGCGCCGCCACGTCTGCCGCACCCAGGCGGCGGCTTGCGAGCGGCGATCCAGCGCGCTCCAGGTCCCGCCGAGGGCGAGCAACGCGACGAGCCCGAGGAACATCGCCTGCGGGACGTCGCACCGCACCAGCAGGGCTTCGATGGCTGGCGTTCTGGTCCTCCCGCGGTCGGCGTATGACGGCTGGACGGCCTCTGATCGGCGGCATTATACACCGGGGCCGAGGCAGTAAGGGGCAGCACCCCGGCCGTTGAAGGTCGCCGGCCCGCGTTCCATAATGTCATGGTGGAATGCGTCCGGATGGAGGTTGCCATGCGTCGCCCACTGCTCGGACTCGTCCTCGCCCTGCTGGTGCTGCCCCTGGCGGCGCAGGCCGAGATCGCCGTCCAGGCATACACGCTCCCGGCTGCCGGTGGTCATCCGCACGACGTCGCCGTCGGGGCCGACGGGATCGTGTGGTACACGGCCCAGCGTAGCGGCCAGATCGGCCGTCTGGATCCCTCGACCGGCGCCGTCGAGCTCATCCCGCTCGGACCCGGGGCCGCCCCGCACGGCGTGGTCATCGGGCCGGACGGGGCGCCGTGGGTCACCGAAGGGGGGACCAACGCCATCGTCCGCGTCGACCCGAAGACGCGGGAGGTGAAGCGCTGGCCACTCCCCGAAGGGCGCGGCCACGTGAACCTCAACACCGCGACGTTCGACAAGCGCGGGCGCATCTGGTTCACCGGCCAGAACGGTGTCTACGGCCGGCTCGATCCGCGGACCGGCCAGGCGCAGGTCTGGGACGCGCCGCGCGGCCGCGGTCCCTATGGCATCGCCACGACGCCGGACGGCGCCGTCTACTACGCCTCGCTCGCCGGCAGCCACATCGCGCGCGTCGACCTGGACAGTGGCGCCGCCACGATCATCGAGCCCCCGACCAAGGATCAGGGAGCCCGGCGCGTGTGGTCCGACTCCAAGGGCCAGATCTGGGTCAGCGAATGGAACTCTGGCAACGTCAGTCGCTACGACCCCCGCACCGGAGCCTGGCGGACCTGGAAGCTGCCCGGCGACCGGCCGCGCGCCTACGCCGTCTATGTCGATGACCAGGACATGGTGTGGCTGAGCGACTGGGGCGCCAACGCCATGGTCCGCTTCGACCCCGGGACGGAGAAGTTCGAGGCATTTCCGAGCGACCATCGCGGGGCCAACGTGCGCCAGATCCTCGGCCGTCCAGGGGAGGTCTGGGCGCCGGAGTCCGGCGCCAACCGGCTCGTCGTCTATCGACGGAAGTGAGTGGCGTCGCCGGGCGGGGTCAGTCGACCGTGACGAAAACGCAGTGGCGCAGCTTCCCGTCGACCGCCGTGGAGCGATGACCCTTGCCCCAGGTGTCCTCGACGAGGATGATCTCGCCGGCCCCGATCCGTCGTGTCTCCCCGTCGCTCGCCGTGAGCTGGACGCCGGCGTCGAGATTGATGATGTACTGCGTCAGCGTCTCCAGGCCCGCCTCGGACTGGAAGAGCATGCCCATGCCTCACCTCGCGCGAGCTCAGCTCTCCACGGGAACGATCAGACAGTCGACCGCGCACGCGCCACGGCCGGGCGGGAGGAGGATCAGCGGGTTGACGTCGATCTCCCGCACCACGTCCCCGAGGTCGATGGCCAGCTCCGCGAAGCGCAGCAGCACGTCTACCAGGGCCGGCAGATCGGCGGCCGCCGCGCCCCGCGCCCCCTGCAGCAGGGCGTAGCCCCGCAGCCGGGCGAGCGCCGCTCGGGCCTCGGCCTCCGACAGCGGGGGCAGCAGGAGCTGGACGTCCTCGAGCGTCTCGACGAAGATGCCGCCGAGCCCGCACGCCAGGACCGGGCCGAACTGCGGATCGCGGCTCATCCCGACGATCACCTCGTGGCCCGGGCCTACCATCTCCTGGACCAGCACGCCCCGGATGATCGCCCGGGGCGCGGCCCGCCGGGCGCGGGCCAGGACGTGGCCGAAGCCCTCCCGCAGCGCGCCGGCGTCGCGGACGTCCAGGACCAGCGCGCCCGTCTCCGTCTTGTGCGCGATGTCCGGCGACTCCACCTTGAGCGCGACCGGGTACCCCAGGGCCTCGGCCGCCCGGAGCGCCTCGTCCACAGTCGCCGCCAGCCGCTCCCGGGTCGTCGGGATGCCGTAGAGCGCCAGGACCGCCTTGGCTTCGCGCTCGGTGAGCGACCGGCCTCCCGCAGTCCGGACGAGCGCCCGCGCCTCGGCCGCGACCGTCTCCGGGACCCGACGCCGCCTCGCGCTGCCCGCCTCCGGGTCCTGCCGTGTCCGCTGAAAGCTGGCGTAGCGGAGCAGCGCCGCGATCGCCTTCAGGCTGGCGTCGCTGCCCTGCAGGAACGGGATCCCGGCCAGCGCCTCGACGGGCTCGACCACCGGCAGATCGGGATTCGGACTGGCGTGGAGGTGGCCGCCCACCAGGGACATGACCAGGAACAGCACGTCGGGATGCTTGCCGACCGCGTCCTCCAGGATTCGGCCGACCGGCGACTGCCGATCGAGGCGGGCCGGAAAGGGGCGGCCCCACACGATGACGTCGACGGTGTCGGCCTCGGCGAGCGCGCTCAGGGCACCGTCGAGGATCTCGGTCTGGAACACGCCCTGGCCGGTGATGTCGAGGGGATTGCCCACACTGCCGTACTCCGGCAGGGCGGCCCGGAGCCTCCGGGTCGTCTCGTCGGGAAGCGGCGGGAACGCCACCCCGCACTCCCCCGCCAGGTCGGACAGGAGGCCCACGGCCCCGCCCGAGACGGAGATGGCGGCCACCCCGGCCCCGCGTGGCAGCTTCTTCGCGTGGAAGACGGCCAGGGTCTCGAGCAGCTCGTCGACGCTGTGGACCCGACTCACCCCCAGCCGGCGCAGCACGGCGTCGACGACCGCGTCCGAGCCGACCAGCGACCCCGTGTGGGCCAGGGCGGCCCGCCGGGCACCCTCGGAGCGTCCGATCTTGAGCATGACGATGGGCTTCCGTCGCGCCGCCGCCAGCTCGCAGGCCTCGACGAACCGCTCCGGCGTCTTGATCTGCTCGGTGAAGCACCCGATCACCCGGGTCTCGTCGTCCTCCACCAGGTACCGGATGTAGTCGGCCGCCTCCAGGTTCGCCTCGTTGCCGGTGGTGACCGCGATGGTCAGCCCGATCCCCCGCGCCAGCAGCGGCACCAGCACGCTGGGGGCCATCATGCCGCTCTGCAGGACGGCGCCGACGACGCCGGGAATCAGGCGCTCGAGCACGGTCGGCAACGCCAGCATCCCGATGCGCGCGTTCAAGAGCCCGAGACAGTTCGGACCGCCGACCGCGATGCCGCTCCGCTCCGCCCAGGCGGCCAGCTCGGCCTGGCGCTCTACTCCGTCCCGGCCGCTCATCTCGGCAAAGCCGCTCGAGACGATCTCGACCGCCCCCACGCCCGCCCGCTCGCACTGCTCCAGGATCGACGGGATCCGCTGCTGCACGACCCCCACCACGACCAGGTCCAGCGAATGAGGCACGTCGAGCAGCGACGGGTAGCACCGGGCGCCGAGGACGTGCTCGTATCGCGGGTTCACCGCGACGACCGGGCCCTGGTAGCCGTGGCGCAGCAGGTTCTTGAGGATGTTCGAGACGAAGCTGGGGTTCGGCGAGGCGCCGACCACCGCCACCGAACGCGGGCGGAGCAGCCGGTCGATCGAGCGGCCGCGGGCGGCGGCCGGATCGGAGAGGCCACCCGTCACAGGACGATCCGGGGAGAACCCACGTCAGCGCGCGGTGGGGAAGTCGGGCGGCCGCTTCTGGCGAATGGCCCGCGCGCCCTCTCGCACGTCGGGCCCCATGAACGTCAGCATCTCGAGCGCCAGGCTCTGATCGAAGATCGGGCCGGCCTGCCGGAGCCAGTTGTTGAGCGCCCGCTTCGTCCAGCGAATGGAGGGCTGGCTGCCCCGGGCGAGCCCCCGGGCGATGCCCCGGGCGGTCTCCATGAGCCGGTCGGGCGCCACGCAGAGACTGACCAGCCCGATGCGCTCCGCCTCCGGGCCATCCAGGAACTCGGAGGTCAGCAGGTAATACTTGGCCTTGGCCATGCCGCAGAGCAGCGGCCAGATGATGGCCGCGTGGTCTCCGGCAGCGACCCCGAGGCGGGTGTGACCGTCGGTCAGCCGCGCCGACTCCGAGATGATGCTCACGTCGGCCAGCAGGGCCACCACCAGCCCGGCCCCCACCGCCACGCCGTTGATGGCCGAGACCACCGGCTTGTCCAGGTTGATCAGGTTATAGACGAGGTCCGAGGCCTCCCGCAGGGTGCGGGCCACGGCCTCCGGATTGCCGGCCAGCTCTTCGACGAGCTCCAGGTCGCCGCCCGCCGAGAAGGCCTTCCCGGCCCCGGTCACGAGCGCCACCCGCGCCGCCGGGTCGGCATCCACGGTGAGCCAGACCTGGGTGAGCTCCCAGTGGAGGCGGGCATTGGTCGCGTTCATCACCTCGGGCCGGTTGATGGTGATCAGGAGCACCCCGTCGGCGTCGAGGTCGAACGTGAGGTGACGATAGTCGGCGTAGTTCATGGCGGTAATGCTCCGGCTAGCCTCAACGGGTGATCTGGTCGACGATCCGGTCGATCTCGCGAGTCCAGGCGTGGTCCGGATAGCGCAGGCAGAAG